>PWGR01000088.1 GCA_003554565.1 Clostridia bacterium | reverse complement strand
CGCCCCCACCAGACCAGAGGCCATCAACCCCATGGAAACCCCGTACTCAATTGCCGCCGAATGCACCAGCGGGTTGACTATGACGTAGGCAACATCTCCGAAGATTGCCACTCCCAGCACATAACCAGTAAACGTTAGGGCCAGCGGCATCTTTGCCCTCCCTATCAGGTTCACCATGCTGAGGGTTATCCTCTCGATAGCACCGGTGTGCTTCATGGCCTCGGCGATTATTGATCCCAGCACGATGACCACGCCGATGCTGCTGAGCGTGTTCCCGAATCCCTCCTCAAATGCCGCAATGAAGGCCTCCTGGTCTACCTGTGGCAGAACTCCGAACAGGAGTATCGGAAGGAGCAGCGCGACGAAAACGTGCCACCTGTAACGTCCTATCAGAACGAGCAGTACAATGATTATTCCCAAAAATCCCGCCAGCGCCACAATCGGGTTGTCAGTGACAGCCATCAATTAACCTCCCGTCTCAGTTCTGGATGCCGGCGCAATCTACCCGCCAGCAGCCCGCTGATTCACGCCGATTATCAGCCAAAGGCCCAGGGCAATTAGCACAACCGGCCAGTACCTGGTGAACCCATCCGGGAAGGGATGGTAAAACATCACATGAAAGAACTCAATACCGGCAAACATAAAGAGCACCAGACTGCCCCACAGCAGCCAGCGGACCGATGATCCGAGCATAACCTCCGTCAGATAAGCGAGGGCAGCTCCAAGACCAAATAGCAGGAAAAGCATTGGCCTGTGCATCTGCGGCGCGTAATACTGGGAGATGTAAAGGTGCACTCCCCAGGCCAGGGCCCCACAGCCGAACACGAGCAGGCCGGGATACGAGGCGAAGCGCAGGTGGACTATACTGGCTGCCACACCCCCCAGGACCCAGATCAGACCCATGGATAACAGATCCATTTCGTAAAGAAACATCAAGAACCCAACAGCAAAGAGTATGATGCCCAGCGTTCGAACCCTCATGACTCACATCCCCACCCGATGGTAGCTCTATCTTTCAACTTACAACCGGCAATTTCTGCTCAAATATACTGCCGCACAGAAGCGAAAAATGCTGCCCACTCCAAAGCGGAATCAATCAGCCTTGACGCGTGGGGCGCAAAAATGAGGCGAGGACCATAATTAGGCCGATGCCCACAAGCAATATGGGCCAGTATCGCCAGTAAGAAACTGACACCGCAATGCACCCGCGCTCCCGAACGTAGATAAACCCTGAAAATGCAACAAGGGCTGCGCCGGGGTAGACCGGCCAATCTATGGACCGGCCCAGGAGTCTCTCAATCAGCAAGACGAGCAGAAATCCGCCC
The DNA here is from genome assembly GCA_003554565.1 of Clostridia bacterium. GTDB lineage: Bacteria > Bacillota > Sulfobacillia > SLMV01 > SLMV01 > PWGR01. The sequence continues at coordinate 3,302 of PWGR01000088.1, read as the reverse complement.
CCCATAAGCAGGAAGAACAGCCAAGCACCCGTTGCCGGGTAGCGGTCACTGATTGCCACAAACGAGCCTAATGCCCCAACACTCATTCCTGCCACCAGCAGACCCGTGGCATAGCCGGACAGCAGATAACCTGCCAGAAGAGCCGCAGAGACAAACAGCAGAAACAGATCGCCGCTCACATATCCTAACTGGCTGACAGCTGCCATCAACCCGACGCAGATAAGGACTACGCCCCAAAAACGTGCATCCATGCGCAATCACCCCCGAGACTACCTTATTCCTGTACAGACCTGACAATCGCACCAGCATACAGAGATGAGTCATCCCTGTATACCTCTATATCAAATGATACTCTGTTTGCCTGCCCGCGAGATAGTGAACCTCGCCCCCCGTAAAGGCAACATCTTGTTCCAGCGCGGCAAGGAAAGGCTGATCGTTCCACTCCGGAACACGACTAGAGGCGCTCAACTCCATCGCGTGACAGGTATCGGTCTGCAGGGGATAGTCACCCCGGCCGGGCACGCCTTCCTGGTTATCCCAGAGTCCAATGGTCGGACCGGCTCCGTGGCCGTGATACCCGATAGGATGAGTATATATCTTCCCGTCGATGCCCTCTGCACTGGCTCTCTCCCGGGCCCGTCTGAGTATCTCGTTCCCCGTCCGCCCGACTGCAAACTCTCCGGCGAGAATGTCCTGCAGGCGGTTCCCTACCGCCAGGGCCTCGCGCAGTCCCCGGGGTGCGCAGGTCTCTCCCGGACGCAGAACATAACCCAGCTGCTGTGTGTCGGTAGTAAGGCCGAGGTAACGGACCCCCACATCACAGTGCAGTACGTCTCCTGCCTGTATCAGCGTACGGGCATCGGGCTGGCGGAAAGTCTGCCCCGGAGCCTGTATGCTGACCGAGGGGTGAAACCATGCCGCAAGCCCCAGATCTGCAATCTGCTGTCTGAACCACCAGATGACATCGTCGACAGTAGTGATTCCCGGGTGAATCACCCGACCCGAAAATGCCTCGGCTATAAGGGCGTGGGCAACCCCTACAATCCGACCATATGCTTCCAGCTCCTCCGGTGTCCTGCGCTCCAGCCAGCCGACGGCCAACCGCTCTGCTCCCCTCGCCCTGCCGGCGTATCGATCTCCCAGAGCATTCATCATGTGCTGATGTTCACCATGGGTCAGTCCGTCACCAAATGCGAATGTCTCTGATACATTTATGCCGATGGTATGTGGATCCCGCTCTCGCACCACCCGGGAGAGGCACTCCCACTGGCCTTGTCGATCGGGATCCCACACGCCGCGGTACAAGTCGCCGATCCCGTACCGTGAAAGACTCAAACATTCCACACCCCTATTGCCCGACATATGAAAAAGCAATATGGTACGACGGCGAGCAGAGAGCATCTCAGCCGGCAGAAGCGACATAATGACCGGATCCTCGTTATACTCGCGGGCACACACGATCCACATGTCGAATCCCTCGCGCCTCATTATCTCCGGCAGTACTGCCCGGAGCCTGGCTTGTAGCCACCGGTTTTTCACTTCGGCGCGCTCTTTTTGCGACAGAATACGGTAACTCCTTGAATTCGCCACATTATCCCTCCATCAATCAAGAAATTGGGGCGCTCCAACTCAGCCCCTTTGTATCTCGCCCGGACTACGGCGCTGGATCATCGCCATACACGGGCTGAATCCAAAGCGCCGATAGAAGGGAGCAACTTCCTCGTCGCAAACCACATCCACCATACGGTAACGGCGCAGGGTACTCATCATCATGCGGACCAATTCCGTGCCTATGCCTCTTCCCCGGTAATCCCTGCGCACCTCTAACAGCGGTATGTAGGCACTCAACACGCCGTCGGTGACAGCAGTTATGAATCCCACGACCCGCCCGTCCTCCTCATCTACCGCACAGAGAACGTGATCACTGCCCCGCAGCACCGCAAGATGCTGCTTCCTCGTCAGCGGTTCCGACCACTCAAAAAAGAAGCCGTCGAGATGGACCTCATCAATACTGTCAACATCCGGGGTGAACAATATCATCTCTCAGTTCCTCCTTCAGCTTTATACCGCCAATCCATTCTTCTACGCTGCCCCCGAGTTGTCCCCTTCACTTTGGATCATGCCGTATATATACATGGGCAATTCAGCGGGCTATAATGTTAGGGATGCGAACATTTCACTCTCGAAAGAGTTGAGGCCCGACATGATCTTCAAGAATCCCCAACTGGTCCTGCTGTTCAGCACCCTGTTTCTCGTGATGCTGGGATTCGGCATCGTAATCCCCCTCCTGCCCTTTGCAGTGCGTGATCTCGGGGCATCATCGTTGGACATGGGGCTTCTCGTCACGGTATGGGCCGCTGCACAGTTCATTATCGCACCAAGGTGGGGGGCATTTTCGGACAGAAACGGGAGGCGCCCGGCCATCATGATCGGGCTACTCGGATTCGGGGCCGGATTTGTGTTGATGGGTCTGGCATCTGAGTTGTGGATGTTTTACATAGCCCGCGCAATTGGGGGATTGTTGTCCGCCTCCACCATGCCAGCCGCCAAAGCGTACATAGCCGATGTCACCCCACCACACGAGCGAAGTGCCAGCATGGGACTCCTGGGAGCGGCCTTCGGGCTGGGGTTCATGCTCGGCCCGGCCATAGGCGGTCTGCTGGCACCACTGGGCTTCCGGCTGATCTTTTTCAGTGCGGGCTTCTGCGGGTGGCTTACCGCCGGTATCGTGTATTTTGTGTTGCCGGAGCCGGAGATCCGGACAGAAAGCGGTCTGGGAGGGCGCTCTGCCGCTGAGGCACTGCTCGACAGCATTCGCAAACCTTACGCGGTTCTCTACTGGATACCATTTGCAATGAACTTTGCCGGGAGTGCATTGACCACAATGATGGGGTTCTACCTGATTGACAAATTCACCGCGACGGAATCCACGGTCGGTCTGGCATTTGCCGTCAGTGGTGCGGTAGGCGTTCTGACGCAGGGAATTCTCATTGCCCCAGCCCTGCGATGGCTGAATGAGTTGAACCTCCTTCGACTGGGCATGGCACTGGCCTCAGTCGGTTTTGTGATTTTCACTCTATCCCCCAGCATCTTACACATCTTTTTCTGCATCGCATTCATCAGCACAGGCGTCGGCTTGGGCAGACCCACGGTCACGTCACTTCTGTCGAATATCACGGATCTGAGTCAGGGGGTCACCATGGGACTGCAGACATCGTTCGATGCGCTGGGACGCATGGCCGGGCCCCTGTGGGCCGGACTGGCCTCCGCCTGGTCTTTTGAAGCTCCCTATATATCGGCGG
>PWGR01000022.1 GCA_003554565.1 Clostridia bacterium | reverse complement strand
TGGAGTGTTTTGAAAAGATTCCGTGCGATCCCTGTCACGATGCCTGTCCCGCCGGAGCGATTGCCGAGTTTTCTGACATAAATGATCTGCCGTCCGTCGAGCACGACGAATGTACCGGATGCGGGCTGTGCGTGTCGGCCTGCCCCGGCCTGGCCATTTTCGTCATTGACGAGACCTACTCGGAGGAGAAGGCTCTCATCCGTCTTCCTCATGAGTTCATCCCGGTGCCGGAGCCGGGCGATGAGGTCCCACTTCTGAACCGGGCCGGGGAGGAAGTCGGCACGGGAGAGGTGGACCGCGTGCAGAAGCCCGCCGCGTTTGATCGTACGGCGGTGGTGTGGGTGATCATCCCCCAGGAGCTGGTGAGAGATGTTCGTGCGATCGGGAAAGTAGGGGGGCGACCATGAGAGAAGAAGATACCATCATATGCCGTTGTGAAGATGTGACCCTGGCCGACATCCGCACGGCACTGGATGAAGGCCTCACTGATTTCGAGGAGCTGAAGCGAATGCTACGGTGCACCATGGGCTCATGCCAGGGAAGGACGTGCCGGGAGCTGATCCTGAGGGAGATTGCTGCTGCTCGCGGCGTGGCTCCAGATGAGGTGGAGATTCCGGTCTATCGACCCCCCACCGCTCCGGTGCGGCTGGGTGAGTTGGCGGAGGCCTACGAGCGCCGTGGAGGTGATGATGGCGATGAATGATACGGCAGAGGCGGTTATAATCGGGGGCGGCATAATTGGCTGTGCCACGGCGTTCGAGCTGGCAGAGCGGGGTATGAAAGACGTCATCGTGCTGGAAAAAGACTACCTCACCGCAGGCTCAACCGGTCGATGTGCTGCCGGGGTGCGCCAGCAGTGGGGCCTGGAGATGAATATCCGCCTGGCCCGCGGCAGCTGCAAGATGCTCGAGAGGCTTGAGGAGGAACTGCAGTACCCTTACAGCATCGAATTCAACCAGAGCGGGTATCTCGTCCTGGCTTTCTCCGCGGCGCAGATGCGGCAGTTCGAAAGAAATGTCAGGGTTCAAAGGAGCATAGGCACCCCTTCGCGGGTGGTGGATCTCGAAGAAGCGAGGGAAGTAGTCCCACACCTCCGGACCGACGAACTGGTGGGGGCAACATTCTGTCCGGAAGATGGTCATGCCAATCCATTTCATACCACCATGGCCTACGCACAGGCAGCGAGACGCCTGGGGGTGCAGATCAGTACCCGGACCGAGGCGACCGGCATTGATACCTCCGGCAGTCGGGTGGTGGGAGTCGAGACAGACCGGGGCTATATATCGACGCCCATAGTCTACAATGCTGCTGGTCCCTACTCACGACGTGTTGCGGCCATGGCCGGCGTGGGCATCCCCGTATACTCAGAGCGGCACCAGATCCTGGTTACCGAACCGGTGGCTCCCTATCAGGGCCCCATGGTCATCTCACTCGAGCATGGCATATACTGCCAGCAAACCCCGCACGGTTCATTCATCACCGGGTTAGGTGACCCATCCGAGGCGCGCGGGATCAACTGCGAGGCCACCTGGGAATTTGCCGAGGAGTTGGCGCACATGGTCGTCGGGATTTTACCGCCACTGGCCGAGCTGCGGGTAGTGAGACAGTGGGCCGGCCAGTACAACATAACTCCCGATGCCCAGCCCATACTGGGAGGGATCTCCGGGCTGGACGGTTACCACATGGCGGTCGGTTTCAGCGGTCACGGTTTCATGGTCGGGCCAATGACCGCTCGTCTGATGGCGCAGACGATCACCGGCGAAAAACCGGATATGGACATTTCCATGCTGGATCTGGGACGTTTTGAAAGAGAGGAACTCATCCACGAGCCGAGCGTGGTGTGAGGGCAGAAGAGATCGTACGTGGGAGGATGTGCAGTCTCAGCGTAGAAAACCTGCAATGAGGCGTGTAGGTGAAGCCAGACCACCATATTCGAGGAGGAGAACCTGCACGAGAAAGGAGCTGATCAGTTTGCGTCTGGCCGTAAACCAGGACAACTGCTCCGGCTGCCGAACCTGTGAGCTGGTATGTGCGTTGGAGAACTTTCGAGAGAACAACCCGAAGATGTCCCGATTGCGCATCCATGGGGAATTCCCTGCACCCGGGAAGTACCGGGTTTCGCACTGCACGCAGTGTGGAACGTGTCAAGAAGTGTGTCCGGTGGATGCAATCGAAGAGACCGGTGGCGGCTATTACCGGGTTCTTGAGGATGAGTGCATAGGCTGTATGGCCTGCGTGGAGGAGTGCCCGGAAGGTGTGGTATTCACACACGATGCCATCGATGTTCCCTTCATGTGCAATGGATGTGGCTCCTGTGTCGAAATCTGTCCGCGCAATGCCATATATGATGCCGATGACCCCGGGCGCACCCGGTACAAAGAATTTGAGGAGGTGGACTGAATGCTGAAAGGTTATGCGGGCAAGATCCTGCACATTGATCTGTCCGACGGCACGCATGAAGTGACCGAGACCCCGCGTGAGTGGGCGGAGAAGTTCCTCGGTTCGAGAGGCTTTGGCGCCCGCATTTTATGGGAGGAACTGGAACCCGATGTGCAGCCGTTTGACGCAGAAAACGTAGTGGTCATGGCTGCCGGGCCGCTGTCCGGTGTCATGCTGCCTTCGGCCGGGAAGATCTCCTTTCACACGAAGTCCCCCGCCACCGGCGGTTACGCGGATAGCAATATGGGGGGGCACATATGCGCAGAGTTGAAATTTGCTGGCTATGATGCCGTTGTGATTCGCGGACGCGCGGAGAAACCTTCCTACCTGGTTCTGGATGATGATGACATTGAGGTGCGCGCTGCCGGTGACTTGTGGGGCGAAAAGTGCATCGACGGTGAGGTGCGGCTGAAGGAAGAGCTCGGTGAGGAATTTCAGGTGGCCCTGATCGGCCCGGCCGGCGAAAACCGGGTCAGGTATGCCTGCATCGGTCACGATTTTGGCCGGCAGGCCGGCAGGTGCGGCATCGGTGCAGTTATGGGGTCCAAGAATCTGAAGGCAGTTGCCGTTCGCGGGACACAGAGCGTTCCGCTGGCTGACCCGGACGGCGTTCTGCAGAAGGGCAGGCAGATGTACCTCGACTCCTTCCAGCTGCCGGGCTTCAAGGAATGGACACCACAGGGCACGGCTGGCGTGACCGACTGGGTGAACGAGATAGGTGCGTTCCCGACGAAGAACTTCTGGACTACGCACTTTGAGGATCACAAAAACATCAATGGGCAGGCGATACTGGACAGAATACTGGTCACACACAAGGGCTGCTTCTCGTGCACCATACCGTGCGGTAAGTACAGCAGGGCCTGCGTGGGTGATACGGAATTTTACGTGGAAGGCCCGGAATATGAGACCATCGCCATGATGGGCGGCAACCTCATGCTGGACTCAATAGAGAAAGTGGCCTATGCCAACTGGCTGGCCGACGATCTCGGCATAGATACCATAAGCGGCGGTGCTGTACTGTCGTTTGCCTTCGAGTGCTTCGAAAAGGGTCTGCTTGACGAGGAGCAGGTGGGCCGAAAATTGGAGTGGGGCAGTGTTGATGATGTGGCCTTTCTCCTGCAGTCAATAGCTGAGCGGGACGGGATAGGCGACATTTTGGCTGAGGGTGTCAGACGGGCCGCAGAGAAGATCGGCGGGGGGGCCGACTACTACGCGATCGAAACCAAGGGGCTGGAATGGAGCGGCTACGAGAGCCGCTGGGCCCCGGGGCAGCTTATCTCGTACGCCACGGCCGACGTGGGAGCGCATCACAATCGTGCCTGGACCATCACCTACGACGTCGCCGTGGGCCGGGACACCCTCGATGGAAAGGCCGAAAAAGCCATAGAACTGCAGCATGTGCGGCCCCTGTTCGATGCCCTGGGAATCTGCCGGCTGCCCTGGGTAGAGATCGATCTTCCGCTCGAACACTACCCGGAGATTTTCCAGATGGTCACCGGTCTCTCGTACAGTTGGGAGGAGCTGATCGAGGCCTCTGAACGTATCTGGAACCTGACCCGGGCCTTCAACATGAAACACATCCCCGGTTTTGGACGCGAGCATGACCACGTACCAGAGCGCTTCTTTGCAGAGGAGATTCCCACCGGGCCGGCCGAGGGGAATATGGTTCCACAGGAGAATTTCGAGGAACTTCTGGACCGGTATTATGAGCTGAGGGGATGGGATAAGCACGGACACCCCACCCCGGAGAAGCTCAGGGAGCTGGGCCTGGACTTCGTGGTAGGGGAACTGGACCTCGAGTAAACGGAAAGAGCAAAACCGCGCGCCCGGGGGAACCGGTCCCCGGGCGCGCTCTCTGCGTGTGTCCGGCATGGGCGAATGCTAAGGGGTGAAAGTCCCCTGTGGACAGTGGCCATGTTGAACCACTAGCCGAAGGCAAGGGTGCCCGCGGTGACGCGGGATCTGAAGGAAGCCGGAGGCAAAACCGCGACCCGAGGAGCACGAACCCTGGACGAGGCGTGACGGGCTGGGCGAGTCTACACAACAAGACGAAGCCCAATATTGGCCGAAGATCCGTTGCGTAAACAGGGGGGTGTGCGGGGAAAGTATTCGCTCTTACCCGGGGAGGCCTGTCGACCCCGTCGGTGAGAACTGACAACCCGTACCGTGAGGTGCGGCTGAGGCGGCAGGAATCAGCAGACGTCATAG
>PWGR01000082.1 GCA_003554565.1 Clostridia bacterium | reverse complement strand
TCAATCATCCCTCCCACGTCATTCTCGCATCTCAATATCCCACAATGTGGGGCGCAATCGCACCCTTGATATATCGGAGGCATTCTATTGAAGAATGATGCCACAACGGATAGGTTCGCCATGCTCAACGGATATCATCACAAATATCAGACTGAGAGATGGTCAGAATGGCGAAAACGCTCCAATTTGAACAGTTAATGGAGTCAGCACCGTCAGAAGATACCAACGAACTGAAGAAGGAACTGGAGGAGCTGCAGGCGGAGGAAGAGGCACTCAAAGAACGACTGACGGAGGTGCGTAAGTCCATCCGGGGGGTTGAGGCGAAGATTAACGAACCCATCAAGAAAGCCGTGGCAGCAGCGCGCGAGCTCGGCCTGGAGATTCCGGACGAACACAACAAGGTCACCGTGCGCCGGGGTAACCGTTTAGCTGGGAAATATCTCTTACGGCAGCTGAGTCTGCATCAGAGAATCAAATTGAACTCGCCGACTCTCTGCTGCACGACGCGCCCATCCTGTTGCTGGATGAACCGACAATCGGACTGGATGCTGTGTCCAATCTGACCGTGCGCGAGTTCGTGCGACATCTGCGTCGGGAAAGAGGCACGACAATGCTGCTGACCACCCACGACAGGGACGACATTGAGGCACTTTGCTCCCGCGTCCTGTTGATAACCAGCGGTCAGAGCATTTTCGACGGCTCGCTTCCGGCCCTGAAACTCGAATCCGGGGCGGAGAGACTTCTCATCGTCGAGTTCGCTGGTGCACCCGGGCAGCTCCAGCTGCCCGACACCAGGCTCGTGAGAACTCAGAAGGATCGGGTGGAAATTCACTGCCATCCCCGTTCGCCGGACATCAAGCACCTGGTGGGTGTGCTGGCATATTACCTGTATGGGAACGCGCGTTGGAGGATCTTCTTTGATAAATGGCATATGCGGGAACTGGAGGGCCGTCCGTCCTGCGGCCCTCCAGCTGTGAGGTGTCTCCGGCGTGAACGAGCCATTGGCAGCTCGTCCCGGAGCCGGATGATTGCTCTTGTCTATGCTTCAGCCGAGGTCGAAACGGTCGGCGGTCATCACCTTGTTCCAGGCGGACACAAAGTCGCGCACGAACTTATCCTCCGCGTCGTCACAGGCGTAGACTTCCGCGATGGCCCGCAGCTGCGCATCTGATCCGAAGATGAGATCAGCGCGGGTGCCAGTCCACTTGAGTTCACCCGTTTCGTGATCGCGGCCCTCGAACAGTTCTTCATCTTCAGATGTGGCCTCCCACGTCGTGTTCATGTCGAGCAAATTGACGAAGAAGTCATTTGTCAGCGTCTCCGGTCTCTCGGTAAAGACACCGTGTTCGGATTTTTCGTAATTGGCATCCAAGACGCGCATGCCGCCGAGCAGAACTGTCATCTCAGGAGCGGTCAATGTCAGAAGCTGTGCGCGATCAACCAGAAGCTCCTCGACCGATACGGAGAATTTCGCTTTCTGGTAGTTGCGGAATCCATCTGCAGCCGGCTCCAGCACCGAGAACGAGTCAACATCGGTCTGCTCCTCTGTCGCATCCGTGCGTCCCGGGGCAAAGGGAACGCACACAGAGTGCCCGGCTTTTTTCGCAGCCTGCTCTATACCTGCAGAGCCACCCAGCACGATCAAGTCGGCGAGAGAAACCTTCTTGCTGCCGGACTGTGCATTGTTGAACTCCTCTTGAATCTCTTCCAGCACCTGCAGTACGCGGTTCAGTTGCGTCGGCTCGTTCACTTCCCAGTCCTTCTGCGGTGCGAGGCGGATGCGCGCTCCGTTTGCTCCGCCCCGTTTATCGGAGCCGCGGAAGGTGGAGGCTGATGCCCAGGCTGTCGAGACGAGCTCGGAGACGGACAGGCCGGAATCAGTGATTTTATCCTTGAGATTGGCGACATCCTGTTCATCAACCAGTTCATGATCGACGGCGGGGACCGGGTCCTGCCAGATCAGTTCCTCCTCCGGAACCTCAGGACCGAGGTAGCGGGAGCGCGGACCCATATCACGGTGGGTCAGCTTGAACCATGCGCGGGCGAAGGCGTCCGCGAATTCATCGGGGTTTTCTGAAAACCGCCGCGCGATCGGTTCGTAGATGGGGTCGTAGCGCAGGGCGAGATCCGCGGTGGTCATCATCGGTCGGTGCTTCTTCGACGGGTCGTGCGCATCGACCACCATGTCCTCTTCTTCCACGTCCTTGGCCAGCCACTGATGTGCGCCCGCGGGGCTTTCGGCCAGCTCCCACTCGTACTTGAACAGCACCTTGAGATAGTCGTTGTCCCACCTGATCGGATTCGGCGTCCAGGCGCCCTCGATTCCGCTGCCTATGGTGTCGGGGCCCTTGCCGCTTCCGTAGCTGCTCTTCCAGCCGAGGCCCTGCTCCTCGATCGGAGCGGCCTCAGGTTCCGGACCGACATGGGCGGGATCACCCGCGCCGTGACACTTGCCGAAGGTGTGTCCGCCGGCAACGAGTGCGACCGTTTCTTCATCATTCATGGCCATACGTGCGAAGGTCTCTCGAACGTCGATGCCGGAGGCGACCGGATCCGGATTGCCGTTCGGTCCTTCCGGATTTACGTAGATCAGGCCCATCTGCACGGCGGCGAGCGGATTCTCGAGCTCCCGGTCGCCGGAGTAGCGCTGGTCGTCGAGCCACTCATCCTCCGGACCCCAGTAAACGTCCTCTTCTGGCTCCCAGACATCCTCGCGCCCGCCGGCGAAGCCGAAGGTCTCTAACCCCATAGACTCAATCGCGCAGTTACCTGCGAGGATAAGCAGATCAGCCCAGGACACCTTCCGGCCGTATTTCTGCTTGATCGGCCAGAGCAGACGGCGCGCCTTGTCGAGGTGCACGTTGTCGGGCCAGCTGCTGAGAGGTGGAAAGCGTTGGGTGCCCGAACCCGCACCGCCGCGCCCGTCGTTCATGCGATATGTGCCCGCACTGTGCCATGCCATCCGTATGAAAAGCGGCCCGTAGTGACCGTAATCGGCGGGCCACCACTCCTTCGAGTCGGTCATCAACGCGTGCAGGTCCTTCTTCACAGCTTCCAGGTCGAGCTTATTGAATTCTTCCGCATAGTTGAACTCCGGGTCCATTGGATTACTCAAGTTCGAGTGTTGATGAAGAATCTTGAGGTTCAACTGGTTTGGCCACCAGTCTCTGTTAGGATTGCCACCGCCCGCGGTGGCACTGTTTCCTGTTACCGGACATTTTCCCTTTTCCTCCATAAATTTCACCCTCCTTCTTTGCTCATCAACGGTTTCGGAGAAGGTCTTCGCCTGCGTGCACCGGACACTATCGGGTGACGAGTCTGCTTTCCGGACGCGGCGGATGGTGCAGCGCGCATCCTTTGCCCGAAAATGACCTCACGGCGGCCGACCTGTCGCGCAGCCACCCGACCAGTTAAACGGCCGTTTTATGATATCTCGTCGGCACCAGTAATCTTCCACTACTAGTATTGATTATCCTGCGGGGTCGGGTTCCGTGTGGAGTCAAACCACTCTACTCATACTCTTTTTCATTGCCTCCTTGACTACATTTTTCGCTATATAGAGTATCGTATCCTCCATGACTCCGGACGAATTCCCACGTATAGCGTACAGATGGCACAAATCGACCACCGAAGCATGCCGGTTCGATGCTCACGTCAGAGCGTGGGGAAGGGATACCATCAGCGCCGCACATGCGTACTACAACTGGCACGTCCGTCGACGAGTTTGCCGGCAAGGTGCAGTGCCAGGACACCGCAGCGGTGGATCTGCGTCCCGAACTGGAGTTTGCGGCATCTCATCTGCCGGACTCTTTCTCTTTGCTCGACGGCGGCCTGGAGCACGTCCGTGGACTGTTCATACCGGCAGACGCGAGGCTGCTTCTGGTCACTTGCTCGGGATACCCGGGGGGGAAAGGTGGACAGGCCGCGGCGCATCGGTTTCGATGATTCGATGACACAGGATTATATAGCTGGATACCTGCGCGCATCCAGGGTTGTACGTCGACTACCTGTCCTATTATGTAGCGGTGAGCCGGCGCGCCGGGCCTGTGAATCCCGGCGCGTCGATCCGTCTTCGGCTTGTGGCGCCGCCGTACCCAATCGCCCCGGCTTATCATGTATGGATCTGCGCAGTCTGGGTGCGCCGCCTGCAGCACTTCCCCGCCGCACCGCGCGCGTCGGGATCATATCGCGCTGCGAGCCCAGGGGCGACGATCCACGGGTCATTCAGGATTTCAGTTGATTCAGGACCCGGGATAGGTCGCGCGTCGGCTGCTGACAGACGTAATTGTGGCAGACATAAAAGGTAGTTTCACCGTCCTCGGCCTCGGTGGCGGCTGTAAAGGGTGCCAATTCTTCAATGCCGGCGTGTTCGGAGCCCTCCAGGCGGTAGAGAAAGGTTGTCTCCGGGGAGAACACCCGTGCGAGGGATCCCAACTCGCGGCGCACATCTTCGGGATCCCGCTCGCTGGCCACCACTATCTCCCTGCCCGACAGCAGGGTGATGAGGGACGCCGCCAAAGACTGAGTATATCCTGACGGATGCTGCCGCATCTCTCCCGAGAAGCTATCGAGAAGCTGCTCTGACCGGCGACTGTATTTCGCATCGCCCGTCAGGCGCCCCAGCTGCCATAGATTCAAGATTGACGTGCCATT
>PWGR01000310.1 GCA_003554565.1 Clostridia bacterium | reverse complement strand
GCAAGACCCTTCCTACACCTGAATCTCAGGTATGTGGATGATCCTTTCTTGAACAGGCCCATTCCCTATTATGATGAGCGGCAGACATCCATTCATGAGGGCGAATTGCCGCTCAGTACGGTCGAAGGTCAGGTTTTGATGCGGACGCAATTCCGGCAAAATTGACCCGCCGGGGTGGGCGTGGTATAATCCCTGACAACAGTGGAAGGGGAGTGACCGTCATTTTGACGTCCGAGTTTTTCTGGCATCTGTTTGAAGTGACGGGTTCGGTAGAGGCATACATTGTCTATCGAATTCTCTGCACCACTTGAGTCTTCATTTTTTGGCGATCTCGAACATGTGAATTATACGACCATGAACGGGATGAGTACCGCCTCGAAGTCCGGCTCAGAGAGGGGGATCGTCGGCTGAGAATCCTCCCGAGGAGCGAGGTGGGAAGTTTCCCCCGGGAGTCTCGCACTGAAACGGCCGATCTTTTGGCCGGATTAGGTGACGACGGACCGCACCGATATCGGGCCAAGTATGAGGTATAGATTTCTGTTGATCACCTTTGCGTGATAAGACAGGGTGGTACCGCGTGAGTTTGACTCTCGCCCCTGGGGTCGAGAGTTTTTTTATTGCATGGAAGGGGTGAGGTGTTGATGGATGTTCTGGATGAACTGCAGGATCTCAGAGAAGACGCGCTTCGCGAGCTGGAAGCGGCGGGTGATGAAGATGACATCGAGCGGGTTAGAGTACGGTATCTGGGCAGAGAGGGCTCGGTGACGCTCATCCTCCGGGGTATCGGTGAGCTGCCTACGGAACAGCGTGCGGACGTAGGGCGGCTGGGCAACCGGGTGAAGGCAGAAATCGAATCCGCGATCGAGAGCGCGCGTTCCCGCCTTGCGGCGGAGAGCCGCCGCCGGAAGCTGCGCGAGGATGCGGTCGACGTTACCTCTCCTGGGCGCCGTCATTTCTACGGTCGGCGACACCCTATAACCCAGGCCATGGACGAGGTGCTCGGTATTCTGGTGGGAATGGGATATGCTGTAGCGACTGGCCCTGAAGTGGAGACCGACTGGTATAATTTCACTGGTCTCAACATCCCGCCGGATCACCCAGCACGCGACATGCAGGATTCCTTTTATGTAACTGACAACCTGGTGCTGCGGACACAGACGTCTCCCGTGCAGCTGCGGCACATGGAGAAGGTCGCACCCAAACTGCCTGTCAGAATTGTCGGCCCGGGCCGGGTCTTCCGCCGGGGTGACGATGATGCGAGCCACTCCCCTGTGTTTCATCAGTGTGAGGCCCTGTTGGTGGACGAGGGCGTGACATTCGGGCAGCTGAGAGGAACTCTGCTGGACTTTGCACGCAGGCTGCTGGGCGAACATGTGCAGGTGCGGTTTCGTCCCAGCTATTTCCCGTTCACGGAGCCATCCGCCGAGGTGGACATCAGCTGCACGGTGTGCGGCGGAACCGGGTGCTCCACCTGCAGCCAGACTGGCTTTCTGGAGATTGGTGGTGCGGGAATGGTGCATCCTCTGGTTCTGGAAAACGGGGGTTACGATCCAGAACAGGTGAGCGGGTTCGCCTTCGGGATGGGTGTCGACCGTATGGCCATGCTCAAATGGTCCATTCCCGACATCAGGTATCTGTATCAGAATGATGTTCGTTTTTTGCAGCAGTTGTGAGGGAGTGATGGACTGTGTATATGTCATACCATTGGCTGCGGCGATACGTCGAATGCGATGCGCCGCCGGACGAACTGGCAGAGAGATTGACCTTTTTGGGATTGAATGTTGATGCCCTGACCCCCATGTTGGATAAAGACCTTGATGATGTGGTGTTGGCCCGACTGGTGGAGGTGGAGAAGATAGAGGGTTCATCCATGATGCGCTGCCTGGTCGATGCTGGCGCACACGGAAAGTACCAGGTGGTAAGCGGCGCACCGAACTGCAGGGAGGGATCATACGTCCCCCTCGCCCTGCCCGGGAGTCAGCTTCCCGATGGGCGGGTCATCGAGGATATTGAGGTTGCCGGGGTGCGCTCGAGCGGAATGCTGTGCTCACCGCACGAGTTGGGACTGGACCTGGGTGCTTCCGATTACCTGCTGGAAGTTGAGGAGGGAAGGCCGGGGAAATCCGCCGTTCAGGCACTCGGACTCGACGATGTAATATTTGATATCGATCTCACCCCCAACTACGCGTCGCACTGCCAGAGCGTGCTGGGTGTGGCCCGGGAGACAGCGGCAGCATTTGAATGCGAGCTTTGGTTGCCCGGGGAACAGCTGCCCGACGATGCTCTGGGCGATTCCATAGATGATGCAGTGTCCATCGAGATCGAGGATCCCGATCTGTGTCCGCGGTATTCTGCCGCCCTTGCCCTGGACGTTAGCGTCGAGCCCTCCCCGTGGTGGATCCAGCGCGATCTTCTGGCTTGCGGCATCAGACCGCTCAACAATGTGGTCGACATAACCAATCATGTGATGCTCGCTTACGGACAGCCCCTGCACGCTTTTGATCTGGACCAGGTACAGGGGCATGAGGTTCGTGTGCGGCGGGCGCGGCCCGGTGAGAAAATCATTACCCTGGATGATCAGGAGCGGACTCTGACTGATGAGGATCTGGTAATTGCTGATCGATACCGCGCCATCGGGATTGCGGGAGTGATGGGGGCGGCGAACTCTGAGATCACCGGGGACACCGAAAGGGTTCTCCTTGAGTCTGCTTATTTCGATGCGAGGAGTGTGCTTCGCACCTCAAGGAGGTTGGGCCTGCGGACGGAAGCTTCGGTAAGATTCGAGAAAGGGCGTGACCCGGAGCAGACCGTGGAATCCTGCCTCCGCGCCCTCCAGCTCGCACATGACACCGGAGCCGGCACGGCTGCGAGGGGCCACATTGATGTGTACCCGCGTCCGATCACGCGCCGCCGGATCGAGTTCCGTCCTGAGCGGGCCAATGCCCTTCTGGGCATCGACCTTGCACGAAGACAGATGACGTCATATCTCAGGCGCCTCGGGTTTCAGGTTGAAGGCGAAGATGAGGGTCAGGATGCAGTGAAGGTAACCGTACCCAGCTGGCGCCCGGATGTGGAGAGGGAAGTCTGCTTGATAGAAGAAATCGTCCGGCTGCACGGGTACAACGAGGTTCCTGTAGACCGCCCGCGCACTGCTGTACCCGGGTATCGGCCGCCGGCCGCTGAGCGGGTCAAAGACGATACCAGGCGGGTAATGGTCGGACAGGGTTTCTTCGAAACGGTGACATACTCATGGATGTCTCCCCGCACCATGCAGCTGATGGGCGCACCAGAAGAGCACCCACACGCGCGGGCCGTCGAGGTGGCCAACCCCATGCGCGAGGAGGCGCGGCGCCTCCGCACCAACCTGGTGGGGTCTCTTCTGGATGTTGCTGCCCGCAATATGCAGCGGCACGGTGCAGACGCCCTGAGGCTGTTTGAAATCGGAAAAATATATCGGTCAGAGCAGCTGCCGCCCGAGGATCTCCTGGACGAAGAAGAGCGGCTGGGGATACTGATGATGGGCCGTACTGTACCCCGCTTCTGGGGAGAGACGGAGAGCGGGACGGTGGACTATTATCACCTGAAGGGGGTAATTGAAAATCTGATGCGGGTCCTGCACATCGAGGATTGGTCGGTCAAGCCGTGCTCCGACTACTATCTGCACCCGGGTCGCTCGGCGCAGCTGCTGGCAGGTGGCGAGGTTCTGGGTCAGTTTGGGGAGATTGACCACGATGTGCGGGAAAGCCTCGAGGTGGATGATCGGATCTGTGTGGCGGAACTTGATGTTGCCGGGATGGCGAAAATAGCTGAACAGTCTCCGGCCGTAAAGCCATTGCCCAGTCATCCAGCTGCCACTCGGGACATTGCATTTGTGCTGAACGAGGAGACGCCGCACGCTGAGATCCGGGATGTGATCGAACGGGCGGCCGGAGATCTTCTGGAGGGGGTGGTTCTGTTCGATGTATACCGGGGAGATCAGGTGCCTGAAGGCTCGAAGAGTGCGGCTTACAGGTTGACCTATCGTGCGCCGGAGCGTACCCTGACGGATGCAGAGGTTGATGAGCGTCACAATCGGGTGCGGGAGGCACTGCAGGAGGAGCTTGAAGCGCAGCTGCGCTCCTGACATCGGCATTCTGGGGGTGTCCACGTGTCGCTGGTCCAGGTACAGTCCGCGGCGAAGTACTACGGTGCGGAAGAGATATTCCGCGGCGTTTCGGTTGCTATCGACCCGGGGGCGCGGATAGGTGTCGTCGGGCAGAATGGGGAGGGCAAGACTACCCTTCTGAAACTCATTTCCGGGCAGGAGATGCCCGATGATGGGGAGGTAGACCTGTTTGGTGAAATAAAAGTGGATATGCTGGACCAGGACCCGGTATTTCCCGCAGGAAGCCAAATTGTCGATGTCGCTCGCGAACCGTTCGCCGATCTCCTTGTGCTGGAGGAACGTCTCAGGCGCCTGGAGTCCGAAATGTCGTCTGAGTCTGACCGGCGGAGGCGGGCCCACCTCATTGACCGCTACGGCTCACTCATGACCCGGTTTGAGGATCGCGGGGGATATGACGCTGATGCCCGGGTGCGCGAGGTCCTCCTGGGCCTGGGTTTCACCCGATGTGATCTGCCGAGGAGGGCCGATCATCTGTCGGGAGGTGAGAGGGTTCGCCTGGCGCTTG
>PWGR01000034.1 GCA_003554565.1 Clostridia bacterium | reverse complement strand
GATGGAGGTCGACTCATGACTGACTACTGGCAACAACTCAAATCTGGACAATACTCGAAGAGTAACCCTCCCGATGTCGACGAGGTCAAAGAAAAATACGCCGAGGGTGAGATCAGCGACGAGGCACTCGACGAGCTGCTGGATCGCGCGATGGAAGCCTACCCGCCAGACGGGAAATCAGACCGCCCAGAATTTGGCTTGTTAGAAGAGCAGCCTTCAATCCACCCAACACAAATCGTCGCAAGCCTTCTACTGATGTTTTTCGTCGGTGTTCTTATCGTCATATTCGTCGCTGATCTGATTTTTTGGTTGTTTTGATCCCTTACTCGCCTTTGATCCTCAACAACAGGGCAATAATCCGTTTTAGACACCGGTTTCGAACACGCAAGTGTGGGGGTAAGACCCCGCAAGATGCCCTATCATGGGGGAGTCTAAGGCAGGCGTCAGTAGACCGGCGGTCGACGAACTGTTGTTTGAGGTCGTCGAGGTCGTCGGGGAGGAAAACGGCTGGCTGTATCTCGGCCCGCACGATCTATTAAACTCATATCATCATCACCAGAGCCGTGCTCACAAACCCTACGACCATCAGCACACCAGTGCCGATCATAGTGACAAACTGACTAATACGCTGTTGGCCGCCTTCTTCTTCGAGTGCTTTTCGCAGACCTGATCGAGGCAATCCGTTGCCAGCAGATCCCCGAGCCCACCGTTCGAGTTTCGACGAATCGACATGCCAGCAGTCTTCTCCACCGTCTGCAATCGCCAGCGGAGTTTTTACCTCAGTGCCGTGCTGTTTTGGGTCTGGTCGCGTTTTCCTCCAATCGTCGACGATAAATCCAGACATGTTTTTCTCGGTCTTCTGCTCGACGATGGCGATCGGAGCCCAAGCAATCGTCGGCAGCTCATCTGGTTCGACGTCGACTTTCACTGTGCGGCCGTCGGATAGCGTTGTCTCTGATTCGTCTTGATTCAGTTTACACCACTCATAAACGCCGTCGTCGCGCCGCACAATGACACCGACTCCGAACGTCAACTGTGCCAATATGAGGAATGCAGATCCGAGCTGCCCTGAGAGGAATGGGCTCATCATAACCCGAACGTAGAACCACGGCAAAGCACAACCGACGATAACGCCAACAAAGAACAGAACCCCAGATATCAATCCCCATCCAAGGGCTGCAACGATCGTGGTTAAGACAACGACTCCAACCGTTCCCAAGACGACAGCAGCTATCTGTTTGTGTTCGTCTGATATCTCAAACTCGGTCGACGCGAATAGACCTACTGCGGCGAATGCGATCGGCGTTTGGATCGGAACAGTTGTGGATGTGTCGTCAGGGCCGTATCCAATCACGAGGAATGCAAGGCCGACACCGACTGCAAAGCCAGCAATCCACAGGAGCGATTGACTCATCGAGATTCGTTCGTGAAAGCCCTCTTGCGATAGTTCGCCCCACTTGTTTGCGAGTTTACCCCAGCGACGTTTGCACGATCCTTGCAGGAACGTCGCTGCCGATCGGAGGTCGAGCACAGTCGATTCTTTCGGAATTTCATAATCCAACCAGACCTTTTCCTCACCGTCAGACTGGTCGACTCCGATTTTTCCTTCTTCAAGAAGGCGCGATCCTTTTTTTCCCAGTTCGGCAGACAGGGGCGAAATGTAGCACGATGCGGATTCGAGACCGATACCGAACGGCTTTCCTGAGAGTGTTGATTTGACTTCGAGCGGGTCTTTCCAGTGGCCGCCGACGCCATCTATAACCGCATGGTCGCCCTCGAATTTGGGGTCGAACCGTGTTTTCTTAACCGTTAGTTGACCCGTCTCTCTGACGACTAACGCGACGTTTGAGAGTGTCGCCATAGCCATATCCACATACCAACGCCCGATTTTGTCACTGAGATCGTGTCCGACGAACTGAGAGACAACCAGGCCGAACAAAAAGAATGCCAGCGAACCAATCAGTAGTCCAAGCAGACCCCAGGTTATTGCCATCAGTAAACTCATAGGAAGCCTCCATCATCGTTCGCATCCGGCTCACGACGCTCCGAGACGCGGTAGACTTTGTTGGCCTCTTCCTGCTGCCATCCATCACGCGATCTCGATGCACGAGCGATGACGCCTTGGATGAACTGTTGCATCACGGTCTTTTGTGCATCGTCGAGCGGCTCCAACGCCTGACGTTCTCGCCCTGATGCAACCTGACGGAACCGACCCTGCCACATTGAATCTGGACGTGGATGCATCGCTTCGACTTCCAAGAGCAGCTCACGACTCAACCAACGATGCTCGTGAACCTCTGCTTCGCTGAGGTTGCCCAAGACAAAGTCTTTGCTGAGGAGGTTGCTCAGGATCGAGACCGTTCCGGGGTCGAGTTCGTGACTCGTGACCTTGTCAATATAGCCCTCATCCATCTCACCGTTATCGGAGAACTGGAGATTACTCATGTGCTCCTGTTGGGCTTGCTGTTTACGCTGCTGTTCTGCGGCTGTCGACCGTCTATTACGCAATAATCCCATAATTATCGACTCCTTAGCTGTTCAGTGTTCGCGCACGCGCGCGTACGACGCGCGATAAACAGTATAGAACGAATAACGGGTCGTGTGTAGGGGTTGGGGGTGTGTGACCTACATGACATCGTCATCCACCTCCTTGAGCAGTATTTTCTTTACCTTTCCAGACTTTCGCGCACCAATATCGAACTCCAATTCAATTTCGTCGCGGTCGATGTATTTCTGTCCGTAGTTGTCCTTAATGTAATCCTGTATCATCCCGCGGTCTTTGATCTGCTCTGCGATGTGTTTCGGATCATTTTCCGAGGCGTCTTCGTCGGAGGCTTCTTCTCGAGCTTCCTGATTGAGTTCGGCCTTGAAATCGTCCTTTCGAGGTTCATACGCTTCGACCAACTCTGGATCTGGAGGTGTGAATGATATCCTGGTAACACGTTGTACAACCCCGTCAATCCGTATGCGTGGGTATTTTTTGTAGAGTTTGTCGCGCTCATCTCGTGTTGGCGAGATATTTTTCCATTTTGCGACGGCGAACGGCTGTTCAGCGTCCGGGAACTTGTCGACCATCTCAATGTACGCATGCAGACGGCCGCGCGTCTGCGAGTCGAGTTCGCTGAGCCTCGGAAGCGTGTGCAGCAAGCCCATATTATCAGATCTGACTGTCTGTAGAGCTTGGTTCATTTTGATTTGGTCACGATCGTACCACGTTCGGTTCCCCATGCCGGCCCCCGCCTCGTCGAGTACGATCATTTTACCCTTTCCAATTCCGCCGTCCTCGTAGGCTTCAAGGACATCGACTGGGTCGAAAAAGACTCGATCAGCGTTGAACGTCGGGTCGACAGCACTTGCTATTTTCAATGCGGTATGGCTTTTTGCCTTACCTTCTCGGCCGACAATTGCACACATAAAGTGTTCATTGTCCATATTCATCCGTTTCCAGACTTTCTGCCTAATGATTTTTTGAGTCGCTGTCTTTGCAGGCCGCAACGATTCTGGTGCTCTGGGCTTTTGTGTTGACATGGTCATAGGGCGTTATCCGGGCCTACTGCAGCGTAGTCCGGCATTTTCAGATCTGCTGCCAATTTCAGCTCACCGAGACAATCATTCAGCAGCCGGAAACATTCTCTTGAATATTTTGTCGGGATATGGACTCTCTGATGCTCATATTCAACCTTTCGACCGCTCAATTCGTTCTTTGTCGTCGTTTCCTCCTCGAAGCGAAGATCTGCCCAGTCTTCAATTTCGGCTAAGCAAATATCGAGTTCTTCGCGGTCTGGGAACTCAAAAACAGCAATTTGCTTTGTCCACGGTTCGATGCATCTGTCTGAAAATGGTTCAACGTGCTCTGCGTAGTCTAACACTGCAGCGTGAGTCTTTGCGACTGTCTTGTGCTCAGTGGTCATCTTCGAGCGCGGAACAGCAGGCCACAACGCTCGTTCTGGATCGGACACGTCGACGCTGGCTTGGGCAAGCGCACGTCGACATGTGTTACGCGCCTCACCAAGAGACTGTATCCAGTTCGTGTGCGAGATCTGTTGTTGTTCTTGCTGTCGACTCACAGAAAATCACTCTCCGAGTCGAAAATAATTACTGCAGCCCATATCGAGCCGAAGACGATCGCCACTGCGAGAAGCGCCCAAAACCCGGATGCCAGACCGGGCAAACTCGTGATTGTTAGCACGCCAGAGATCAATGCCGACACTGCTGCTACGCCAGTCGCCTGACGTACCAACCACAGTCCGCGGGGCTCTGAGCGTTTCCAGTCCCTGACTCCGCGGTCGAGCAGCTGTCGCATTGCTTCTGAGTCGTTGAGGTCGTTTGCATCTCGGTACTCTGCGACTTTTTGCTCGAGATTGCTCGGACACCTTGTTTGGAGTTGTTTTGATGCCATTTGTCTACGTTATACATAACTTGTTCATTACTTATAAAACCTTGAGCGTGAATGTACTACTGTGTACAATCTTATTCAGGGGTATACATTGGTGAACGATTATGCGTATATATACTGTATACAGATCATTGTTGGATTATGTCTGCAAAAGGCATGGTCAAACGGATGGCAGCCCACAGCCGCGAGCGGTGGGCCGAGCCACTTGCATCGAAAATCGACGAGACGAAATCACCAGTTCACCGCGCCGCGAATGCGTCGACCATTATCAGTGCGGTCGT
>PWGR01000294.1 GCA_003554565.1 Clostridia bacterium | reverse complement strand
GAGGTGATTTATGAAGATTAAAGACCTGATTGAAGCGGCAGAGGCTCTCCCAGTGGAAGAGCGTGCGTTAGTAGTCGATTCGCTTCTGCGCAGTCTCAACCCTCCCCAATCCAGGATCGATGAAAAATGGGTTTCGGTAGCGCAGGAGCGATTGAAGGAGTTTCGTTCCGGTGATGTGGAGACCGTCCCCGGAGAAGAGGTGTTTGCGAAAATCTGGGGCGAGCAATCTCCATGAGCTTCCGCTTTCACCCTGAAGCTGAGCGCGAACTTCGTGAGGCTGTCGCCTACTATGAAGATATAGAGCCTGGCCTCGGATACGATCTTTCTGTGGAAGTGTATGCCGCAGTTCAGAGGGCTGTAATGTATCCAAAGGCTTGGCCAGTGCTTGACGGTGATATTCGGAGGGCCTTAGTACGGAGGTTTCCGTATGGAGTGCTTTACTCCGAGGAACAGGGAGTTCTCCTGATCATTGCCGTGATGAACCTTCATCGAGAGCCGGGCTACTGGAAGGGCCGATTTTGAATGTCGAACAAAGTCTTTTTGCCGACGCTCGTGCCTCGCGCGGCTGATTAGCAGCGTTTAGGCCAATAAGACAAGAAGTCGCGCACGATAGGAGATTGAATGGAAAACGGACAACTGAACTGGATCGCCAACTTCATCTGGAATATCGCCGACGATGTGTTGCGCGATGTTTATGTGCGGGGTAAGTACCGCGACGTGATCCTGCCCATGACGGTCATCCGCCGTCTTGACGCCTGCCTGGAGCCCACCAAGCAGGACGTCCTGAAGATGAGCGAGCAGCTGGACAAGGCGGGCGTGGCCAATAAGGTCGGCGCTCTATCAAGGGCTGCCGGTGCGGACGCCAACCACGCCTTCTACAACGATTCGCCCTTTACCCTCCGCGATCTCCAGTCACGGGGAAAAGCGCAGCAACTCAAGGCCGATTTCGAGACCTACCTCGACGGCTTCAGCCCGAATGTCCAGGAGATTCTGGAGAAGTTCAAGTTCCGCAACCAGATACCCACGCTGGTCGATGCCGACGCCCTCGGCCCGCTCATCGAGAAGTTCCTCAACCCGGATATCAACCTCTGCCCGCACCCGGTCCGCGACGTCGAGGGCAACGTCCGCCTGCCCGGCCTGGACAACCACGCCATGGGCACGATTTTCGAGGAACTGATCCGCCGCTTTAACGAGGAGAACAACGAGGAAGCGGGTGAGCACTTCACGCCCCGCGACGTCGTCAAGCTGATGGCCAACCTGATCTTCTGGCCCATCGCGGATGACATCCGGTCGGCCACCTATCGCGTCTATGACGGCGCGTGCGGCACCGGCGGCATGCTGACCGTCGCCGAGGACACCCTCCAAGGGCTTGCCTCCAGCCGAGGGAAGAACGTCTCCATCCATCTGTTCGGTCAGGAGGTCAACCCCGAGACCTACGCCATCAGCAAGGCCGACCTGCTGCTCAAGGGCGAAGGCCAGGGCGCGGAGAACATGAAGTTCGGCTCGACGCTCTCCCGTGACGCCTTCCCCTCCGGCGAGTTCGACTTCATGCTCTCCAATCCGCCCTACGGCAAGAGCTGGAAGATGGACCTCGACCGCATGGGCGGCAAGAAGGACATGTCCGACCATCGCTTCGTGGTCCAGCACGACGGCGACGAGTTGTCGCTCATCACCCGTTCCAGTGACGGCCAGCTCCTGTTTCTCGTCAACAAGCTGACCAAGATGGTCGAACCCACCGAGCGCAGTCCGCTGGGCAGCCGCATTGCCGAAGTCCACAACGGCTCGTCCCTGTTCACCGGAGACGCGGGCTCGGGCGAGTCCAACATCCGCCGTTGGATAATCGAGAACGACTGGCTGGAAGCCATCATCGCGTTGCCGCTGAACATGTTCTACAATACCGGCATTGCCACCTATATCTGGGTGCTGACCAATGCCAAGCCCGAGGAGCGCAAGGGCAAGGTCCAGCTTATCGACGCCACCGACATCTACCAGCCCCTGCGCAAGAACATGGGTGCGAAGAACTGCGAGCTGTCCGAGGAGCAGAT
This sequence comes from Clostridia bacterium, assembly GCA_003554565.1. Classification (GTDB taxonomy): domain Bacteria; phylum Bacillota; class Sulfobacillia; order SLMV01; family SLMV01; genus PWGR01. Next base: position 2,645 of record PWGR01000294.1, on the reverse strand, counting down.
CAAGCAGATATGCGAGATGTTCCTCGCCTTCGAGGAAACCGAGCAGTCGAAGATCTTCCCCAATGCCGCCTTCGGATACTGGAAGATTCGTGTTGAACGTCCGCTGCGCCTGCACAGTCAACTGACCCGCAAGGCAATCCAGGGTCTGCGCTACGCCTCCGGCGACGAGGACATCCGCCAGGCCCTGCACGAAGAGTTCGGCGACACCATCTTTGAGAACTTCTCGTCCGTGCGCAAGCAGGTCGAGCAGACCCTCCACGACTGGGGCGGCAATGGAGATGAGGACTCCGACGGAGATGAAGACAGTGACACGCCCAAGCGAACAGTCATCCCGGAGAAGAAGCGCAAGAAGCTGCTCAAAGCCGACACCTGGAAGCGGGACAAAAAGCTCTACGATGCAGCCCGCGCTCTGCGGGATGAACTTGGCGAGGATGTGTTCACCAACCACAACATCTTCCGTGACGCCGTGGCCGATGGGCTGAAGAAGCTGGGCATCAAGCTGTCTGCCGGTGAGCAGAAGATTATCTTCAACGCTATGAGTTGGCGCGTTGAGGATGCGCCCCCGGTCATCAAGAAGGCCCACAAGCCGGGCAAGGCCGAAGTCGACCCGCTCCACGGATTGTATGCCAACCCTGAAGGCGACCCCGGGCTGGTTCTGGAATACGAACCAGACAGCGAACTGCGCGACAGCGAGCAGGTTCCGTTACTGGAAGAAGGTGGCATCGAGGCGTTCTTCCGCCGCGAGATCCTGCCCCATGTCCCGGACCTGCCTGCGCCGCGACCGCACCACGGACAATTTTGTGTTTATATTTTGAAATGTTCCGATGGCTCTTTCTACATAGAGCAGACCGAAAGTTTCCCGAGGCGCTTAAAGCAACACGAAGACGGTGAAGTAAGCTGGACAGCTCCAAGGCGGCCGGTTGAACCTATTCATTGGGAAGTGTTCAAGAACCGCGGAGAAGCAGTTAAGCGTGAAAGCGATCTAAAGACCGGATATGGGCGGAAATGGATTAAACGGGAATATGAAGCGGGAAAACTGACAGCGGCCGCGTCGCGGCAGGCAGGCGCCTGGATCGACGATTCGGCCACGAAGATTGGCTACGAGATTTCCTTCACCCGCCACTTCTACAAGCCGCCGGAGCTGCGACCGCTGGAAGAGATCAAGGCCGACCTGCTCGCCCTGCAGGAAGAAGGCGAAGGCCTGCTTGAAGAAATTGTCGGAGGGTCTGACGTATGATTGACGCACTGCCAGCCTATCCAGAATACAAAGACACCGGCCTGCCATGGCTGGGAGACGTCCCATCGCATTGGGACGTTCAAAGACTCAAGACAATGCTCCGGGAAGTTGACAGAAGGTCAACAACCGGCCGCGAGACGCTTTTGTCGATGACACGATTGCGGGGGCTGGTTCGTTACAGCGACACAACTAAGAAGGTTCATTCGGCTCGCTCTCTCGTCGGATATAAGATCTGTCGCGGCGGGGAAATCGTCATGAACCGCATGCAAGCGTGGAGCGGCATGTTCCACGTTTCCCCAGAGGAAGGGCTGGTTAGCCCCGACTATGCGGTATTCAGACCTCTGGGCGATGTCAGCCCGGTCTTTCTTGGCCACCTGCTACGTTCGCCTCGGATGGTGGCGAAGTTCCATGCAGAGTCCAAAGGCATCGGCTCTGGTTTCTTACGGCTGTATGGAGATAGCTTGGGGGCGATCCACGCGCCGCTCCCACCATACTCCGAGCAGCGGGAGATCGAACGCTTCGTAGTATCATTGGATCGCAGTGTTCGTCGCTTCATCCGCAATCGGCGGCGGCTGATCAAGGTGTTGAACGAGCAGAAGCAGGCCATTATCAATCGCGCCGTGACTCGTGGCCTCGACCCCAACGTGCCCCTCAAACCCTCCGGCGTCGACTGGCTTGGCAATATCCCAAAGCACTGGGAGAAAAATCGGCTGAAGTTCCTGGTTCGTAACGTAAACGAGCAGACGTCGACGCGGCAACCTGACGAAGTCTACGTTGCACTTGAACATGTCGAGGGGTGGACAGGGCGAATTACGCTGCCGAGCGAAGACATTGAATTTGGCAGTCAAGTAAAACGGTTCCATGTGGGTGACGTGCTCTTCGGCAAGCTACGCCCGTACTTGGCGAAGGTTACTCGCCCCAGCGTGAAGGGAGTCTGTGTTGGGGAGTTCCTTGTCTTGCGCCGCAAGAACGAGGCTCTGCTTCCAGAGTTTCTTGAACAAGAACTGCGATCTAAGCTGTTTATCGACATCATCAACAGCGCAACATTCGGGGCGAAGATGCCCCGGGCCGATTGGGACTTCATCGGAAATCTCTTGATCGTCTACCCACCGACGCATGCTGAACAATTGGAGATCCTATCAGACACCGGTAAGCAAACAGCCTCACTTCAGGCGGCTATCGATAAAGCCAATCGAGAAGTCAGCCTCATCCAAGAGTATCGCACCCGCCTGATCGCCGACGTGGTCACCGGCAAGGTGGACGTCAGAAATGTGAAGTGTGAAGGGAGAAGTGTGAATGAAGAAGAATTTGAAGATATTGAGGAGGTAGAAAAAGCGGTCGACTTGCTGGAGGAATCTGAAGATGACAAATAAGCGTCCGCCAGAAATTACAGAACGCGCTTTTCAAT
>PWGR01000316.1 GCA_003554565.1 Clostridia bacterium | reverse complement strand
CCGAAACGGCACACCGAATTGGACGGATTCCTCCGATCGGTCCACCAGGGCGCCAACGGCAGGGATCTCTCCGCCCTCCTGCAAGACCAAGCTCATCAGCAGGTGCATCGCTCTACCCGTGGTCACCACGTCGTCCACCACGACAACCGCGTCACCGGGCAGGACGCTGAACCCCGGCCGCAAGTAGGGACCAGATTCGTCCTCGCCGGCGAAAATTGGCTCCGCGTGCAGCTTACGAGCCATCTCATAGGCGAGGACTCCGCCGGTCAGTCCCCTCCCCAGTATCCTGTCTGGTCGTTCATCATCGGGGAATGTGCCGGCCAGGAGCTTACTCAGCTTGCCCATCTCTAATGGGCGTCTCAGGATGCACTCACACTTGAGATACTGCGGGCTGTGTCGACCGCCGCTCAGCCGGTAGTGACCTTCTGCGAGCGCACCCGTGCTTTTCAGTATCTGCAGGATTTTGTCCCTGTTCATGGAATCACCAACCCCACTCCCGTATACCCCGGAGTGTCCGATCCGTTACGTCTTCCGTCTCCCACCGGATCGCAATGCACCTATATGTCAGGGTGCCCCCGGTATTGAGGGCACCCGGAATGCATTGCACTTTTGTCCAGCGATCAGGCCAGCCAGTCCACAATGAGCTTGGCCAGAATATTGACCTCATCCCAGGCATCGCTCAGGGGGACCAAATCGTCGCCCAGCAGGCCGTCCCCGGCTCCAGCTCCCCACTGCACCGTGGGGACGCCCAGAGCGCAGGGGCCTCCGGCGTCAAAAGCTCCCGGCTTGTACAGCAGATCAGGCTTTTCGCCCCGGACTTCCTCCTGGGCGCGACTTAGACGATTGACGATCGGTGCGTCCGGATCCACTTCGGCGGGCAGCATGTGCACTCCCCGCTCCACCTCAACTTCAAACGGGGACATGTCACCGATTGCATCCTCAATTTCCTGTACTGCCTCGTCTATATCGTCTCCCGGCAGCAGTCTCCTGTCCACGGTTATCTTGGCATACTCGGGAAGTGTATGGGGTGCAAGCGGCCAGTACACGACCTGATAAGGCACGGCGTGCTGTCCACCCAGGTTGGGATGAGTCTTGTCAAACTCCATTGCACCAATCCGGTTTATAACCTCGTTCGCACCGTCAATGGCGCTGTTGCCATTCCAGGGTGAACTGGAGTGCGCGGCCTTTCCATGTACATGTACGTAGACGTCCACCCGTCCGCGGTTGGCGATCGATATATTCAATCCACCCAGCAAGAGTAACCCGTACTGCGGGTTCGGATCCAACTTCGGAATCAACGCCTCGGAGCACTCGTGGCTGCTCCTGCCCTCATTGTTGATCGCGAAGTAGAGGGTGCCACTTAGCTCTTCACCCGAATCCACGATGGCTTTGAGCACTGTAATCATGGCAGCCTGGTGCAGCTTGTTCTGACTGATGCCCTGACCGAAGATACACGGCTCATCGAACCCGTGCTCCGGGGCATGCGCAATCCTGGGAACAAAGGGATCTTCCATCAGATTCTGATGCTGCGTGGGCGTATAGGCCTGAATTAACAGCGAATCATCCTTCTCTCCCGAACCCATCTTCACCACCAGCTGATTCAGGGGCATCTCCAGAATTTCGTAAATCCTTGCGTCCTCCAGCATGGGCCGCAGCACGCTCTGCACGTAATGCACCAGCTTCGGGTCATCCGGATCGATGAGAGTATCCGGACCGAGCGGGACTTCTGTAGGAACCTTGATCAATTCGCGCAGGGTTTCAATGAAGAAACTCCGATCCAGATGTCCTTGCACTGCCTCTCGCAGCTCAGCAGCCATATTTACCTCCCCTTTCGAAAGCTGTTCGCACATCTTCCATGTCCGGGTATTTTCCCAGAGCCGCCATCAACCGCAGTCGGGCCTTGGGCCCCGAAAGCAATCCCCCCGAAAATAGCTGGCTCATCCGGTCCCGGCTCTCCGGCCAGAAGGGAGCGGGGCCCTGCAGGCACCGCGTGGTAACCGTCACAGCTAGGCCCTGTTTCACTGCCGCCTGCAGCCCCGCGAGAATGTCTCCGGGAACTGCACCGGTTCCCGCTCCTTCGATTACTATTCCGGAAGCACCGGCCTGCATAGATGCCTCAACGTGATGGACGCCCATGCCGGTCACTGTCCTGATCAGGTCGACCCGGGTATCGAGGACATCAGTTTCGATGGTATGACGGGCATGCGCCGGTCCATAGTACACTACATCATCGAGCCAGACTTCGCCCGCAATCCCTGATCGGGGAGAAATGAAGGCGGCCGGATTCAGCGAATGTCCTTTTGTTGCGTCCCAGGCTCGATGAATCTCATCATTTAATACGACCTGTACCCCACGCCCGACTGACTCCTCACATTGCACGACGGCCAGAGACGCCTGCAGATTGCGAATACCATCCTCACCCAGCAGGCCTCCCCCGCGCATCGCACCGGTAAATACGACCGGTTCCGAAAGATCCCAGAGTATGTCACAGAGGTAGGCACTCTCCTCCAGGGTATCGGTGCCGTGCATGATGATCGCTGCATCCACCCCGTCGTCCGCTATTTTCTCTCTTAGTAGCTGAACGATGGCCAGCACATCGCTGGGACCGATCTCCATGCTCGCTACGTTCCTGTAGTTTATACATTCCAGCTCGGAGGAAAGCGGGGCAGGTAACCGGGCACAGATCTCCTCCGCGTCGCAGCGCCCCCCCAGCTCTCCGCTCGCCGGATCTCTGCGGGTTGCTATGGTGCCTCCCGTGCCGATAACCAGCGTCTTCACCTGCGATCACTCCTGCCGAGCGAAAGTTGGGGCGCTGCCCGAAAGAGCATGCGCCCCAATGAGAGCTCAATTGGCATCGTCTACCGGATTGAGCAGTACCTCGTCGGTATCTACCCGGGCCGGGGGCACCACTTTCTCGTCCGGCCATCCCAGCGCCACACAGGTTACCAGATCGATATATTCCGGAACGTCGAAGTACTCCCGGACTTTCTTCGTCTGTTTCGGGCGGAAGGTTCCCCAGCACGCCCCCAGCCCGAGGGCATGGGCCATGAGCACAATATTCTGCACTGCTGCACCGCAGTCCAGCAGTCGATTGTGCTCCGGTACGTGTGGATTGGCCTCGTAGATCCGCGAGTCCTGCCCAGCGATGATGAGAGTCTTGTAGCCGGATACATCGACGTTGATCAACGACAGCTCCTCTTCCGTACGCAGCACCAGGAATCTCAACGACTGCAGATTGCAGGCGTGAGGGGCCCACAGAGCAGCCTGCAGCAACTTATCGATAATCTCCTCTCCCACATCTTCATCAGTGAACTGCCGCATGGAGCGCCGGGAGAAGATCAGATCGTCGACGACGTCCATTTCTTCTTCATCGTAGGGGCAGGGACCGATCAGTTCCAGGTCCGGTTCCTTGCCCTCCTGTACGGCCTCCGCTGCCTCCAGCAGATCCTTGCTCCACTGGATGTCCGCCAGGTCCTCGGGCAAATCCCGCTCCCGCCATACTTCCAGGAGCTCGCGAACCTGCTGCCCCACACCGGAGCTCAACTCACCCTCTCCACATATGGCGGGATAGAGGAATATTTCCACTGTATGGTGCGTGCGCTCGCGAATTATGGATCGCAGCACATCGGGGTCTAGTTGTTTCAGCTCCTCCTTGTCTTTGCCGCCTGGCATGGTATCTCTCCTTTCCTGTGACCTTTCAGACCGGGACAGATATCAGAAGGTCCGATCGACGAATTCCTTCTCGGACATGTCGCCCCGTCCCACCTTGAACAGCAGTTTCATGTCTCCAATCAGCCACTTGGTTATCATGATAGCAAAGGCAAGCAGCCCGACCGGCATCACCGCCAGAATGGCCGTCGTGAGGCCAGCGGGAAGGAGGTTGAAGAAGCACATCAGAATCAACACGTTCAACACAACGTAGCCCATTAGAGCCAGTCCGAAGTGTTTGCGGTACTCCTCTTCCTTCTCCGGAGTCACCAGAACGGTGGTCTCTTCGTCCGCCTCTTCGATCGGTGTTGCGCGATCGTCGGTCTCTTCCTGATCGCGGCGGGCCTTCTCGGCACGGTACTGCTCCATGACCGAATCCTCTTTGCCCCAGATCAGGTTGACCAGACAGTATCCGACCGCACCCAGTAACCACAGAGCCAGGATGGAAAACCCGGGCATGCCCCATATCGTGCCCTCAACCGCCGGGGTCCAGGGCATGGGATACGGCGGGTCCAGGGCGAGGTAGCCGAAAACACCGATGCTCATGCACACCCAGCCGGCGTGTCGACTGCGTTTCCACGGCCACAGCAAACCGAGGAAGAACGGGACGACGACGGCGGGTACCATGAATCCGGATGCCCAGATCCATATGTCCCAAATGGCGTCGAACTGGGTACTCATGAACCACGACAATACCGCGAAGGCGATCATGGCCACGCGGGTGACGATGATCATGGACTTGTCTGAGGCTGCCGGACGCAACCAGCGCTGATAAAGGTCCCGGCCGACCGCGGCAGCGGCGATGAGCAGGCTGGAGTCGTACGTGGACATGGCTGCGGCCAGAACAGCTGTGGCCCAGATGCCAAACAGCCCCGGCGGCAGTAAGGTGGCCACCGTTTCATAAATGGCCGTATCTCCGTGTATATCGGTTCCCACGAAGTACACTGCCATCAGTCCGATGGTTCCTGTACAGGTCATCCACAGCTGG
>PWGR01000079.1 GCA_003554565.1 Clostridia bacterium | reverse complement strand
CTCAGAAGCCAGTCGGTGGAAGTCCGAACGGAGTAGGTGCCAGGACGCTCTGAAGCCAGCCCGTCTGCAGGTGTTGAGAGGCACCTGTAGGAGCACGGGAGATGACGACTCTCCAGCCCGCAGCATAAAGCGAAGTCTGCCGCGTCGTTACGCAACCCGCAAGGGAACCAGAGGTAGCCGAACCCTGCCTGCATGGGTGAAGGCCATGGAACGTGGGAAGAGCCTGGATAGCACCACGGAAGGAGCCTCCGGCGTAAGGGACGCGGGATGGGGAGAAGGCTGCTGAGGGAACTAGGGAGGCCCTCCTTCCCAGAAAGGACTGCCTATAAGTGTTGACCCACGAAATGGCAGTTCGGGAAGAGGGAATCGGATCGGGTAATAGTACCGTTTGCAGGGTCGAGACAACATAACTCGACCTGAGGGAAGGACCCGAAGAAACGAAGGCGTGTCTGAAGGGGGGAAGCACCGGTGAATGCCCATAGGGCTAATGACACCCGATATCGCGGTGTGCGAGAACTCCAGAGGACACTGTACCGGGCCGCCAAGCGGTCATCCACACGAAGGTTTCACGCCTTGTATGACAAGGTGTATCGTCCCGACGTGCTGGCACAGGCATGGGACGACGTCAGACGCAACCGGGGTGCGGCGGGCATCGATGGGCAGACCATAGAAGAGGTCAAAGCCTACGGGGTCCGGCGCATGCTGGGAGAGATCTATTGGGAACTGAAGAGGGAGACCTACCGACCTCGCCCGGTGTTGCGAGTGATGATTCCCAAAGGTGACGGCAGACAGCGACCACTGGGTATACCGACAGTCAAGGACCGGATAGTCCAGGCAGCAGCCAAGCGGGTGATTGAGCCATTGTTTGAGGCGGACTTTCAGGAGTTTTCCTATGGTTTCCGTCCTCGGCGATCGGCTCATGACGCCCTGGAGGATGTCCGCAATACGGTCAACTCGGGATGCGATCACGTGGTGGATGCGGACATCAAATCGTATTTCGACAACATCAACCAGGACAAGTTGATGTTGTTGCTTCAGTTGCGCATCTCAGATCGGCGGATTCTGAAGCTTTTGAAGGCGTGGCTGCGGGCTGGGGTCATGGCTGAAGGTCATCTGGAATCCACTGACAAGGGAACTCCGCAGGGCGGAGTGATATCTCCGCTTCTGGCCAATATCTATCTCGACTACCTGGATAGGATGTGGCACCGGCATCTCCGGAAAACGGGGAGGATAGTACGGTATGCTGATGATCTGATCGTGCTGTGTCGAAGTGAACGGCAAGCGCGAAGGGCATACCGTCTGCTGGTGGAGATCTTCAGGCGGATGGGTTTGCAGATGAATGAGGGAAAGACCCAAATAGTGGACCTGCGCCGGGGAAGAGAGGGCTTTGACTTCCTTGGTTTTCACTGTCGCAGGACGGAATCATACCGTTGGCCTGGCAAGTGGTACCTCACGACCTGGCCTCGCAAGAAGGCCATGAAGGTGCTAAGGGGCAAGGTGCGAGTCCTTACGGGTCGTCGGACCCTGTCCTGGTCGGTGGAGAAGTTGCTGTCGCGGATGAATCCGATACTGCGTGGGTGGGGGAACTACTTCGAGTATGGCTCCTCATCTGCGTCTTTTTCAGCCATTGACGACTATGTTACCAGACGCCTGAGCATGTGGCTGAGCCGGAAACACAGTCGGAGATCCTGGGGCTGGCAACGATGGCAATCCTTCATCAGGAGAATCCCGTTGGTGCGTCTGGGGCGAACCGCTCCAGGGATGAGTGCGTAATGCTGCTCGGTGAACTCGTGGAGAAAGCCGGATGAGGGAAAACCTCACGTCCGGAATTGTAGCGGCGGGAGCTGGACTGAATGCTCTGGAACTGTGAACCCCTTGGGTGCCCGACCCAGGCACGTAAACGACACTGGGCAATCTGCGGCGACAGCCGAATTGACCAAGTGGGTGCTCAACTACAGACATCAGTCCTGCTCTCGACCCTACTTGAAGGGCGTTTGCGGCAGCTCACCTCCTGCAACTGGGCTGTGGGTTTTCGGGAGCGCATTCGCCGCCCGAATGAACATACGCGCGGCTGGTTGGCTCATCTCTCGCTCGCGGATATAAAGAACATGCTGGAGGGATTGGATCTGCTCCGGCGCAGCCCGCGCGTCTGCGTGTGGGTGCGGTGGATGCGTGTTCGCACCCACTGGCGGAAGCTGCGTGCTCCTGGCGTATCAGAGAGCAGATTCATCTGACCGCCGACAGCAGGAGGGGCCCCTGGCGCATGGCCGGAGCCCCCCTGAACCCGATCCTGGATCTCGACTCTTGGCGCAAACAGAAGCTGGTGGTTGTGACCGATTGCTACGCGACCTACCGTCAACGAACATGGACCGCCCGATGCGGCCCCGCATGTCCGGTGGTGCGGGACCCCCCGCCTCCTACCGATTGCTCATAGTCAGTATTCAGTCGATCCAGCCCATTTCTTCGAGGAAGTCACGGGCCACGTCATCGTATTCCCGTTCCTGCACATCGACCTGTTCGTTGAGCGCACCCATGGTTTCCTCATCAATTGCACCCCACATTACCGACAGGATATCTTCAATTTCGGGATGCTCGTCGAGCACGTCGTTGCGCGCGGCAAATGCACCGTCATAGGGCGGGAAGAAGTCCAGGTTGTCTTCGAGGATCTGCAGGTTTTCCGCGATAATTCGTCCGTCAGTGGAGTAGGCAACAGCTGCATCCACGTCTCCCTGCCCGACGGAACGATACATGATGCCGTAGTCCATCGGTACGGCCTCGGCAAACTCCAGGCCATATTCAGCCGTCCAGTCTGCATAGCCGTCACCGGGCCGTTCCAGGAAGGTTGTATCGACAGCGCATACCATCTCCGAATCGAGGCCGAGGTCAACTAAGTCTGTGGTGGTCTGCAGGCCGTGTTCCTGGGCGAAATCCCCTTGCACTGCCAGAGCATAGGTGTTTTCAAAGCCGAGAGATGGAAACCACGTTGCGTCAAACTGTTCGTCGAACTGTTCTTTTACGTACTGTTCGACCTTTTCTCGATCTCGCCACTCCTCGCTCATCTCCATATCGAGAACGCCCGCGAACTGCGTGCCTGTCCAGCTCACATACAGGTCAAAGTCACCGGAGATGAAGCCCTCGTGCAGTAGGGTGGACCCCTCAATGTTTCGGACGTGCTCTACCTGAAACCCTTCCTTTTCCAGCAGAATCTTGGCCGCCTCGGCCAGGATCCAGGGCTCGGAGAAGTTAGTCGATGCGATGGTCAGCTCGCCTCGTGCTTCCTCGGCATCATCCTCGGCTTCGCCACATCCTGCACCTACAACCAGCATCATGGCCAGCGCAGCGACAAAAATGGTAAAACCGGCTTTCTTCATTGAAAACATTACTCAATTTACCTCCTCGATTACTCAATAATGCTGCACTTGAAAAACGCCCGGCACCCGAATTACTGTAATTTTCAGGTCCCGGGTTCTCTGCACCTCATCCTACGTGTCAGCTCCTCCGGCGTCAAGCCAAATATTACCTGTCCTCAGCGATCATCCCATGTCCTCGACAAGCTCGAGCGCTGCATCGTCGCGCCGCATTTTTGCGGTACATGCACTTCGGCATTGGGGGCACCTATAGTTTTTCATTGAATGCCCTCAGCCCCTACATCACCGAGAGGATTTGAGAGGATTTCCTCCACGGCGGGGCACTTCCCCAGCATCTTACTGCACATCACCACAGCACCGTCATGGGGCGGGAAGAACTCCCGGTCACCTCGAGCACCGGTAGATCCATTGAGACCACGCGTTCCTCGGTGGTGGGGGCGACCGATACATCGACCCCTCGAGCATGCACGGCCCGATAGATTATGCTGCAGTCCATGAGCAGTGCTTCTGCGAAGTTCATGTTGTAATGCTCGAGCATGTCGTGGCAATCATCGTCCTCACGGTCCGTGAAAGTGGTGTCCATTGCTATGGCTGGATTCAGGGAGATCTCCCGCAGATCCGACTGTGTAAACACAGTGGACGTAACCAGCAAGAGACTCAGGACGAAAGTCGTCGGAGACCTGTGGTTACTGAATATCTTGGATTTATCCTCCCTGAGTAAATCCATCCACCCTTTTGGTGCTTGTGGTGATGAAAGTGGGGAGCCCCGATGTGCACTTCAAGTGTGCGAGACTCCCCACAAACGTTTGTCAGACTTGTTTTTTCAGACTTTGAGCCCCTCTGGTGTGACCCATTCCTCCACCCGTCCGAGCACGAAGTCTGTCAGGAGAGCGAGCAGAGCACTGGGTATGGCGCCCAGCAGGATGAGCTGGTCCCGCACCAGGCCCAGACCGGTCATGATGAACGATCCCAGGCCTCCACCACCCACGTATGCTGCCAACACCGCCGTACCGATGATGATGACAGTGGCGGTGCGCAGACCTGCCATGATGACTGGTGCGGCCAGGGGGAGCTCGATCTTTTTCAGCACCTGAAAGTCGGTCATTCCCATCCCCCGCGCGGCTTTCTTGAGCCCTGCGTCCACGCCGGATATGCCGGCGTAGGTGTTTCTGAGAATGGGCAGGATTGCATAAAGAAATAGAGCCACATAAGCGGGACGTCGCCCGATCCCCAGGCCAAGCGGGATCATCAAAGCGATCAGTGCCAGGCTGGGAACGGTCTGCATGATGTTGGCAAACCCTATGGCGAGGAACTCGACGTAGCGGTTGCGCGTGG
>PWGR01000234.1 GCA_003554565.1 Clostridia bacterium | reverse complement strand
GACGACTCATACTCACAGCAACCACACCCCTATCGCGACTGCTGTAAAGCGCGGTGAATGAAAGAACGTACTGTATATTTATTCTGCCAGATCCCTGCCAAAAGAGACAATACCGCACATGGCATATCTTCGGCTCTTACGGTGAGTAGTTCGTATGTGTCGCAGTCCGTGTTTTACAATAGCCGGGTTACCATTTGACCAATTCGGCTCGGACTGCCCAGTGTGCTCATGTCAGGCACCTGAAGGTCGCTCAGTGTCCAAAAGGGATCACTGGTCCTCACCGATCAGAGCTGGGTGATTACATCCGCCGCCTGTCATTCGATCCCAAGTGGGGACCGACGCGCGGAATCGTTCACCTGTCTGCAGCACCAATCCGTCCTCAATTGCCCGGTTGCGCAGGCATCGGCAGCTCCTCCACCGGAGCCGGGAGTAAGTGGACGCGGCTTCAGTCATCTCCGAGGGTCAGGTCGCGGGCATAGGAGTACGGGATGAGATCGCCCTCCCCCGTCTCCAACCAGGCCAACTCCCGGTGCGATCTGTCGGACAATGCCTGCGATGTCAGATGACCCAGTTCAGAAGCCACCGTCCGCACGGTCTCCCATTCCTCCCCGTCCAGATGCGGATCCGTACACTCAACGTCGGCCGACGGCTCAATAATCTCACCTTCAAAATGGTACTGCACCTTCGGCCGTTTCACGATGTGCCCGCTCTCCTGTAGAAGCTGCAGGAGAGCATCGTATCGATCCGGTCCCGGTCCAAAAGGCATGTGCGCATAACGGAGACCCGTAATGGACACTGCATGGCGTCGGTAATGCAGAAAATCCGCGTACCACAGAAGCTTGGCCAGCTTCGTCTGCCAAAGATCAGAAATCTCCTTCGCGAAATATCGCACCACCTCCGCTACCTTCTCCGGGGAAAAATGCGCATAGCCGCGGATCGATCGGCGCATAAATTGATCATCGCCCATGACTTCGGAGAGCATCTCCCTCTCCCCAACTTCCTCCCGGGCGAGATGCTCGGTTACCGTCTCGACCACGTGATCGGGAAGATCATCGGCGCGATCCCGCAGCCACGCCCGCATATTCCCCGCATCGCCCACATGGCGTATCAGCGCGTTGTGCGCCTCGTCTGGAACAGCCCCGGTTTCGTACCGGTGAATCGTCACGTCCCCGAATCCGAGCAGGCGGGAAAATCCCCGCTGGCTCAGACCGTACCGTTCCCGGATGCGCCGGATATCCCGCGGGCCGAGTATATTCTTCCTGCCCCGGTAAACATCGAAGGCCTTACGGAGATTCCGTTCGTCGAGTGCCTCATCCGGCACGACCGCGCCGCAATCCTCGCACACCGCAACCTCCGCCCTGACCCTGATATCCGTGCCCCTGACCGGGTATGTCTCGCAACGGGTGCTCACCGCAACCCGGACAAATCTTTCGCAATCCTCGCAGTAGTGCCGCGTGGGGTGCAACGCCATTCCCCCTCCCTGTACTCATGGTTTGTACGGGTATGTCAACGGCCAATCGGCAACATGAAATGACAGGCAAACCAGAAGACCCTCCGGATCATAGCGGTCTAACTTCATCTTGATATATAAGTCGTCGCGCCTTATCCGGAGTCCAAAAATCCAGATAGGTCCCGGAAATCGGCGATGATGATCCATCTCCGGCCCGCTCACATAATCACTGACGGTGAGGTTCAGAATCTCATTCCACAGCCCCCCGTGAGTCATCCCCAACCGGGCGAGGGTATCCATGGTACGCCGACGCTGTAGCAGCAGACGGCGCCTGGACTGGACCAGATCCTTCGCATGCTCGAGAAAATCCCGGATTTCCTCTCGTGGCGCAAAACCCTGCACGGACCTCTCCCACCCTCGCGGTCTTTATCATATGATAACACCCAACTTGACGCATGTGCAACATAGAAATGTGACCATCTCTCCTCCCCGGCCGCGTAGCACGCGCGTGTCTTATGACACTGGCGTCCCTGCACCGGGGCCAGATCACCAAACCACCCCTTCCGCTACCGACCGTAAGTCTCTGGAGCCGTCAATGACCAACAGGAAACAATTTACACAAAAGGCCGCTGCAAGGTGACCGTCATGGTATATCCGGGGTATAATGGGTAAAGATCCATCCAGATTGCAGCAATTCATGTTTCTGTTGGCAAATGTGGGAACGCGATATTGGGTGCCCACCTTGCACTCGATATCTCAACGCCGATGCGGCAATAACTCATGGAGGTGAAATCGGTGAAAAAATACCTGTGTCCCCACGGAATACTTGCCCTCCTGCTCCTTCTCGTGGTTGCAGCGGCAGGCTGTGGGGGAACCGATGTGACAGTCGACGAACCTGACGGAGACACTGCAGAGGAAGCGGAGGAGCCCGCTACGGAACCGGTGGAAGATGAAGGAACGGCAGAGGAGGAGGAACCGGAGTCCGTCGAGGTTCTCGGGGACCTGCGAATTGGTGATCGAGTGATCGACACGTCCTGGAGCTGGGAATTCCGGGCAGGCGAGTTCTACAGCCTCGAGGACAGATTCGATCCCGACATTCCCGACCCGGAAGAAAAGCCGGTGGTATGGATCGTCATCGCCCGGGACCATTACGATGGGTTGCCCCCGCACGTAACGCTGATGTCAGAAGAACTCATCGGTCGTCACCCCTTCGACGACAGCGAAGAGCGCCTCAATGTCACCGGTTATAGTGGAACCAGCTACTGGTTGGACAGCGGTACGGGTGATGCGCAACACGGCCTGCGCCCCTTCCTCAACAGCCTCGATAAATCCGCGGGCTATTCATACGCGGAGGACGGCTTCTACAGTGCCTTCTCCGACTCGTTTAAGAACGCGGTGCTCGAGACCACCGTGCCGCACATCACCCGGGTGGACGAGGAAGGAAACTGGGACGAGGATAATCCCTGGCGGCAATACAACACGGAAGAGAAGGTGTTCGTCCTGTCAATTCCCGAGTACGGTATCGAATTCCCGGAGGAACTGCCATACTCGGGCTCGGTCGTCCCCTACTTCGACCCGCAGCATCCAGATTATCCCACGGATGGGATGCAGGCCTGGGAACGGGACATGAAAGAGGCTCACGTTCTGGGCGAGCAGCACATGTACTGGTCGCGCACGCCAACCACCGGGCAATTCTTCCAGTCGGTGCACGCGGCCAGCACGAGCAGCGGAGACGCGGCCAGTTCGGCCAGCGGCAACATGGGGGTGCGTCCGGTGGTAAATCTCCAGGCTGACGCCCACCTCTCGGAAGCCCCGGATGAGGATGGAGTATATCACATCGAGTGGTGAACGCGTGAGCGGCGAGGGGACACGGCGATTCACCCCCCCTCGCCGCAGTCAGATCTCTCCCCCGGGCAGGCTAGCCGGCAGACGACCTCCCCTCGCAGACTCGTGGGGGCGGCATATGCGGGTCTTCGGGACGGTGGATTAACCTCGCTGTCGCCCGGGTGAGGGGCCGTATCTTAACCCGGGGCCGGCGAGCTAGAGAATCGTGCGCCGCCGTCCGACATAATGTCCCAGCGGAATGATCATCGCCGCGCACACGGCCCCATCTCGACGAACTGAAATGCCCCCACCCCGTCGCCCTTCCAACACAGAACCTCACCTTATCTGACAAACCTAATGATCATAATTTTCGATCGTCTCGACACAACCCAGGATGTCTCATTGAATGTGGAATTTGCAGCAGCCCATTGCTCCCGATTCATCCGGGTCCTCCGCTTCTTGATTCATCAGGTCCAGATTTTGCCAGTCTGAATGCCAGTATCCTCAGTCCCTGTAGCCCTTGATGCGATTGAACCGACCCTCCACTTCGAGCGGCTGCGGCAGCCCATCGCAACACCTGTTTTGGTCTTTTTACCGCCTAACGTTCTTGGTATTATCTCTGAGGGGATTGGTGCCCACGGTCACCCTATACATTATCAGCCAGATGAGACGAATCTGGTAGCCAAGAGGATATCCGTTGACTCGAATCGTGAAATTGGCAAGTAGGATCAGGGGTGCTGCAGCAAGGTTCACGGCATAGATCTGGATCCACTCCCGCCACAGACTCCCGGAGGCCATATCTCCGGCTAGACTTCCACGGGCGAGAATCCCCTGGGGCAGCAGGCATTGGCTCAAACACCATGCAGCAATAAGAAGGATGAATCCCACTCCGTAAAGCACGAGGAACCTGATCCACACCCAACCCAGGGGAGATTAAATGGCCACAATCGGGCAGCCACAGCAGATGGCTGTTGACATGCTTACAAAGGAGAGGGAATTGGCATCGTTGAATCGAAGTAATAGTAGTATAGCAAGGGTTCACTGGTCGAGTGTTGGGCAAGATTCAAGAGAGGCGGGTTCAGCATGACTGATCAAACGAACAACGGCAGCAGTCCTCCTTACAAGATGAAGCATCTTGATTCAAACAATGTCACCATCATCCACGAAGACATTGTTCAGTTAGTGGAGGAGAAGCGCCTCGGTACGAGTACCATGGAAATTGAAATCGCGGATATCATTGACATAGAGAGGTTACCTGGCGATGAGGGTGATATTATGATCCTTCATCGCAAGCGGGGTAACCCCATGCGGATAGGGCCTCTCGACAGCGAAGTGGCCGAAAGTGGAAGCGAGTTGCTCAAGAGACTTATCAGCAGCTGATCATTCGTGCTGGGTACTCGCAGCACATGAGTGCCCAGCGCACCCCTTGCGCTCTGGCCAACTGAAGTAT
>PWGR01000263.1 GCA_003554565.1 Clostridia bacterium | reverse complement strand
GCAGGTCGCCCGGCTCGTAAGCCCGACCGGTGGCGCGGGATAGTGCTGCCGCCAGCTCGTGATGATCGAATGCATCCTCGCGGCGCTCCTCCTCCGGGTCGACGCGGTAGAAGCGCTTGCCTTCCGGGGTGTGCACCCGGTACCAGAAGATGCTTTTCCCCTCGATCCACTGCGGAGCTACCGACGTCCGGTATATCACTTTCTGTACGTTGTGGGGGAGAAATCTCTCCGCCCGCGCGTAGTCTTCTGCCGTGACCCTGCATCCGGTTTTCTTCATGTGAATTGCCCCCTCGCCCCAGATTTAGCCCAGCATACAGCTACAATTCAAAGGGGAGGCGCACAATCCTGCCGGGTATTCATCCTCCAGTGGTGCATATCTACGGAGTACCTACACCCGCAGCCAGCAGTTAACCTGCCCACCAGGTCCCGGTCTCGTAGCAGCTGTTCCAATACCGGAGTCAACACCTGCGCGTAAAGCCATCAAGAATGACGCTCACTCGAAGGCGTGCAGGTATCCCGGCAGTCAGTTTTAGACAGCGACTATGATGGGAGATCTCGCCTTTTCTGTGTCTTGTGTTCTATGTGTTCTACTTAAACACCCGGGGATAGGGATCTCCCATCTTTTACCTCAATTCCCCACCAATTTCTTTCATGGTTGTAGTGTACCTAACTGTCATTCAGCCTGATGTAGTGCTATAATTCAAAAAGCTACTCTGTGAAAGAGAGATAGGCTGGGTGAGCTGCCTGAAGCAGAACGCCAGCTGCAGGCGGTACCGGTACAGCGGGAATCTATGGTCCTGAACGGAGTATGGCGTCCGGTTGCGCGTGTGCGATTCATCAGCAGTCAGGGGGGACGGGAGATGCGTTACACATCGTCGGCGTATGAATTTTCTGCCATTGAATCAGATCTGCTGCCCGAGATAGCAGAGCTTGCCCGGGAGGATCGGCTGGTCCTGGGGGAGCGGGTGGAGATGTTTGAAAAGCAGTTTGCGGACTACGTCGGGAAAACTTATGCGGTTGGCGTTGGAAGCGGTGCCGACGCTCTGCACATAACACTCGTTGCGCTCGGCATAGATGAACGGCATGAGGTGATTCTTCCGGCCAACATATGTATTGCGGTGTTGGAGGCCGTGGTCCGGACGGGAGCCCAGCCCAGATTTGCTGATATTTGCGAGGACACCCTCACGCTGGATCCCGAGCACGTGCGATCCTCGATTGGGGACCGGACGAAAGCTTTTCTGGCAGTCCATGCCTACGGGCTGCCTGCTGACCTCGATGACCTTGCGGCCCTGGCAGAGGAGACCGGCGTTCTGATGATCGAGGCCTGCGGCCAGGCCATGGGGGCCCGGTTCAGGGGGTGGCCGGTTGGGGGTAGTGGTTTCGTCTCCTGCTTCAGTCTCAATCCCACGAAGATAGGAGGCGGGTTGAGTGAGGGAGGTATTCTGTGTACCGACAGCCGCGAAGCGGCTGAAAGAGCTCGGAGGCTCCGCGATCACGGCCGCGAGACCATTGGCAGCCCGGCCCAGGAAGTCGGCTTCAGCAGCAGGATGAGTGCCATTAACGCGGCCTGCGTTGGACGCAAGCTGGAACATCTGGACGGGTGGAGGAACGGAATGACAGGGTGAAGTTCTATCGCGGCATCCTGGACGAACTGTCGGGGGGTGGTGCAGGCGTGAAATCGAAATGCTGGGTGTCGAAGAGCGCGTGCCACCATGTCGCAGGTTATGACGCTACCTTTTTACACGGCCATATCCCCCCGTTCGAATGCAGCAGGTTACGGATGTTCTGCGGAAATGTTTGCTGGTCTAGACTGGCGTCGTGCCGGGGCGGAGAGTGGGTCCGGCAGTCTGTACGGCGCAGCATTGTAATCTAGCTTACGGTGACTTGCGAGATTAAGTGCTATATTACAAGCAAATCAGGGTGGAAGATGGAGATGACGTCAGCCACAAACTGTCGAAGGTGTCGCGTCAACACAGGCATCAGCGGATAGAAGATGGAGCGAACAGCCCAATTAAGGTCTTTTTTCCAAAGCAGGAAAGAGGAAAGGGGAGTGGCAGAGTGAAGAGGAAACCCAATTGGAGGTTGCTCAGCCTGCTCGCAGTCCTGCTCCTGGTGATTTTTTCGGTCATTGCTGTTGGCTGCGGGCCGGGCGAAGAAGCAGAACCGCCGGAAGATCCGGTGGACCCCGATCCGACGGATGATCCGGACGAGCCCGATGAGGATGAGGGCCCTAGGCAGGGCGGTACGGTTCAGATATCCATTCATCTTGATCCGGAAAACCTCTGCCCACTGGTGATTCCTGATGGAACAGTGGCACGAGTCTATGACGTTCTGTTCAACGGTCTGGTCAAGGCTAATCCCGAATGGGAGTGGGAGCCCGATGCTGCAGAGGAATGGGAGGTCTCGGAGGATGCGCGCACAGTTACCTTTTACATGCGCGATGATCTGACTTTTCACGATGGTCAACCGCTAACCGCTCATGATGTGAAGTTTACGTTGAAGCACATGGCCCATCCAGACTTGGGTGAGCAGTTGGTTCGGGTAGATAGCATTGTCGGAGCGAGGGAGTTTCACGAGGGTGAAGCTGACGGCGTGGAAGGTCTCGAGGTCATCGATGATTACACAATAAGCATTACGACTAACGAGCCTGATGCATCGATATTTTCCACGGTCTCCCGCGACATCGGACGGATCATTCCCAAGCATATCTGGGAAGATGTTCCGCCGGCAGAGTGGAGCAGGCATGATGCAAACCGGGAGCCTATTGGCTCCGGTCCCTTCAAGTTTGTCGAACGTGAATCGGACGACTACATCATGTTGGAGGCGTTTGAAGACTATCACGAAGGACGCCCCAATATCGATCGTTTGATCTGGAGAATTGGTGACGACGAGGCGATGCTGGGGGCACTGATGAATGAAGAGATCGATATCCACGTCAGGGTTCCGTTCGATGATGTGGACATGGTAGAGAACCTGTCCTTCGCCAATCTTTATGATCACGATGCTTCCCAGACGCAGTACATCGGACTAAATACTCTCCATCCTGCCCTGGGTGAAGTTAAAGTCAGACAGGCGATGGCTACCGCCATCAATATAGAAGAGATTACCAGGGCATGTACCGGGGGCTATGGCGAGCCAATTGTTGCACCAAGACTACCCTCATGCTGGTCTTACCCGACAGAGTGCGAGGGATGGCCGTACGATCCGGACAGGGCAAGGGAGATGCTGGACGAGGCTGGTTGGACAGTGAACTCCGACACCGGCGTGCGGGAAAAAGGCGACGATGATATGGTGCTGGACTGGTATCATATTGACCGAACAATGGAGGGTAGGCTCGCCGCCCTGGTGCAGCAGAATCTTGAGGATGTCGGCATTAAAATGGATATGCAGAGCATGGACTTCGCCACTTTTGCTGACCAGCACCTCTTACCGCAGGACGATGATGGAAATCCAAGGTCTCTTACGAAGGATGATTTTCACATCTACCTGATGGCAATCGGCCAGGGTGCTGACCCGCAACCTTTTGAGAGGCAGTTCCATTCAGACTATTCACCGCCCAGGGGACACAATTTCCCCTCGTACTCCAATGCCCGGGTTGATGAGTTATTCCTCGAGATGAGACGCACTCTTGATCTGGACGATCGCGCGGAGGTTGCGCACGAGCTATTCGGTATCCTATGTGAGGAGGTACCGTGGATTTCGGTGTTCAGTACACCAGCATTCACTGCTGCTCACGAAAGGGTTCAGGGTCTAGACCCCAACGTGCTGCAGGTTACCTGGAATGTACTGGATTGGTGGGTGGAGTGAGGATTCTCTGTGCTTGTGCCGGCAGAAGACTTTCACCTCCTGCTGGGAAGCAGTTACCCGCTTCCCAGCAGTTACTATCCACTGGCTTCAGCTGTATTTTGAGTTTGTGTGCAAAATGGTTTGAAGGACCATACATCAATACAGGATCAGTACGATAGTATGTTCTTGTTTGCGACCCGGTTCCGGGTTGAAAGGAAGTTACGAAATGCTGGCGTTAAAGGGCGGTAACATCCTGACCCTTGCATGTGATGAGGGGCTGGGGCAGATAACCGGAGGCGTCATACTGATCAACGAGGGGGTTATTTGCAGGGTTGGCGATGCTGACAATGTGAAAATCCCGCCGGGGACCGATATCGTGGATGTTACCGACAGATGGATTCTCCCCGGATTTACTGATCCGCATACTCACCTGGGTATAGTGGAAAAAGGTGTGCAGGGAGAAATCACAGATGCGAATGAGGTAACCTCACCAGTCACTCCGCAGGTTCGTGCTATTGATGCCATCAATCCAGCCGATGAAGAGTTCAATGATGCCCTGAAGGCAGGATATACCCCCGTCCTATGCACTCCCGGAAGCGGAAACATAGTGGGAGGGCAGAGTGCCGTGATCAAGACCCGCGGTAGTGCCGTTGAGGACATGGTCATTGATCCAGCAGCAGGAATGAAAATGGCTCTGGGTGGCAATCCCAAGCGAGCTGCCGATAGCAATCCGCACGGGAAGCACCCCATGACTCGCATGGGGATCGCCGCGATTCTCCGACAGGCCCTGACAGATGCACAGCAGTACGGGCACGAGGACGGCAGGCATTTACGGCTCGAGGCCCTTGCAAGAGTTATTGACCGGGAGTTCCCCGCCAGGATTCATGTGGGCCGCTCCGATGACATATTTACGATTTTTCGGCTGGCCGATGAGTTCGGGTTTGATTT
>PWGR01000045.1 GCA_003554565.1 Clostridia bacterium | reverse complement strand
GTCCTGGGGTGTGATGTACGGACAGGATCCTCTCCCCGACTCGTATTTCATCACCGTGTTCCAGTTCCCGGTCGATTTCGGGCATCTGATCTGCTCCTCCGGTCATAGCGGTGAGATTCTTTACCGGGTCGCGGTACATTTCAAGATCGCTTCTGTGCAGAGCGACCTGCGCACCGGTGCGCTGCATCACCTCGGCAGTCTTGCTGATATGATCTGAGTGACCGTGCGTAAGGATAATCCACCGCACTTTACGCTCCCGCAGCGCATCATCCAGCTCGGAGGAGAGGCCTCCCGGATCGATCACAGCTGTCTCCTGCGTATCCGCTTCCGTGACGAGGTAGCAGTTGGTGGCCAGATCACCCACTACAAACGTTTCAATCTGCCAGTTGTCCTGCACGATTGCTGCACCATCCCTTCGAGTACCCAATTGACGTTCCTCCTGTTTCATGATACAAGAAGGACAATCTTGCTCCAATGTAGGTCGATAAAGATATGAAATGCGCTTGCACTTCTTCTCGCGGGAATGATGGAAAGGTCTTCATTTTCAATAATATCCCGCCGTAGGTGCGCGCAGGGGAGAGATCTATGCGTGACATCAAAGTAGTTGTGGAGGAAATCAGAGGTTTTTGCGATCTACCCATGCGACCGGGTGACTTCTTCACGGTTTCAGGGGGCAAGCTTCACCTGCCCGATGATGGGCACATATGCCTGTGGGCGCTCGGGGCTATGCTTCCGCTTCTGCAGCTGAAGCAGCGGGATATCAGAGAGGAAAATGACTGGGTCCCCACCACCGACCGGATCAGCTGCCCGGACCCCAACGGCCGGGTGATTTTTCACATTCAGCCGCAGCCCGGGGTGGGAGAGGGAGATGACGACGAGTTAACGAGCCCAGAACTGCCCCGCCGGCTGATCATTGATGAGGAGCGATGCCGTCGCTGCGGAACGTGTGCGCAAGCCTGTGCTGCGCCAGCAGGCAGACCAAAACGACAGCCACGGATATGGGTGGATGAACCGGAAGATGCACCGGTTGTTCCGGTTGCCTGTCGCCAGTGCGGTAATGCTCCATGCATTGAGGCCTGTCCCAATGGGGCCCTGAGCAAGGATCCGGTGACCAAGGCGGTTCTTCTGGATGCGGAACGTTGTACAGGCTGTGGGCACTGCCGGAGCCAGTGCCGCTTTCAGGCAATAGGAGCGGACGACGCCGGACGCCCCGTAATCTGCGATCTCTGCGAGGGCGCGCCCGCCTGCGTACAAGTCTGTCCGCATGGGGCGATAATCTACGGCTTCGGCCGGGAGCTCGGCTGAGACCAGTGGGTCCCCCCTCCCGGGGATCAACCGGGAGGGGGAGTAGAGCCTCCAATCAGGCTTTCACCTTCACCGCAAGTCCTTGTGCGAAAAGCGAAATGCCTCGCCCATCCCGGTCCTGTGGATTCGCTCAATTATGTCATCGGTATCCCTGCTCAATGCCGGCCAGTCAGGCCAGTTAGCCAGCCGAAGAGCTATCCGCGCCACCAGGGTGCTGTCCTTCCGCAGGTCAGAAGGCGAGACTTTGTCCAAGGTGTCTGCTACTGTATGTCCCCAGTTCCGGCTGGTGCTCACCTCGCTGAAGTCGGCCAGCCGGCCGCTGGGAACGCCGAAGAAGGAAAACGGGTACATGTCTGAGCTCATGGCCAGCCCTACGTCTGTGGTGAAGGGCCATTTCATGTCCTGTGATACCTGTTCGAAGACCGGGAGCAGTTCGGGCCAGTCCTGCAGCAGTATGCCCATCTCTCCTCCCCTCCCCGCGCCGTCGAGGTTGAGCATGAAGTTGAAGCAGTCGAGGTCCTCGCTGTGATCCCGCACGTAGGCCCGGCTGCCCAGGAGGCCGATCTCCTCCGCAGCGAAGCATACAATGCGTACGGTTCGAGCCAGGCTTCCCGCGCAGCGGGCGAGCAGGCGCCCGGCCTCCATGGCGACTGCGGCGCCAGCCGCGTCATCCATGGCCCCGGGAGCGATGTCGTGGCCGTCAAAGTGGGCACCAATTATGATCACCTGGTCTGACAGCTGGTTGCCCGGGATCTCGCCGACCACATTTCTCGAGGTAGTTGACCCGACTGTGTTTTCTGTCCGGATCCTGACGCGGAGTGGTTCGTCGGCCTGCTCTGATCTTCGCACCAGCTCCAGCCCGTCCTCGCGCGAGATGGCCACGCCGGGAATCTCCGCATCCGGTCGCAGGCCTCCCGTCTCGTGCAGGTATCCGCCCTGATCTCGCATCCAGATGAATCCACGGGCCCCGGCTTGTACCGCCCGGCCAAACTTCTCCAGCCGGTGTATGCCGCCCCGGATCCAGTGCGGCGACTTGGCATCCACCAGTACGATCTTGCCGGACAGCCTGTCAGCGTTTGCCTCCCACCTGGCGGGAGTGCCCAGGCCGAGATACAACAGATCGCCCTCCGCGGTGAAAGTTCCGGTGTGTGCAAGTGAAATCACCTCGTACTGCTCCGGTTCGCGGGTGAGGGCTGTGAGCGATGCTTCTCCCCGTTTCCAGCCCGTGTAGCTGAACTCCTCCGGGCTGACCCGGGAGAGTGAGTAATCACGCATCCGGTTCTCCAGATAGTCTGTAGCCTGTCTCTCACTGTCAGAGCCGGCAAATCGAGAACCCATTTCTGTCAATGACTCGACCATACGGTAAGGCTCATCGGACAGATAGCCTTCGCCTAACAGGTCCCTGTCCAGCTCCTTAACCGCCCGTCGGTTGTGCATGTTAGCTACCCCCTCACAACGAAGGTATTCCCCGGATCATCGCCCAATCCTTCGTTGGCCCTGCCGGGGCGGTCAGGCTGTGAAGGAGTGAGGCTTTTGGTATAATTGGCAGACAGATGATCCGGGAGGTGGGACAGATACCATATGATTGACTACTTGTGCAATTGGGCGCTGCGCGACAGGATAAAAGGGCTCATTGTTGATGCCCTGCTGGATATGACCCGGGAGGAGCGCCTCCCCGCAGGAGTGGAGGACGCTTCTTTTACCGTTGAAAAGCCCAGGGACCCTGAGCACGGTGACCTGGCCAGCAATGTGGCACTGGTTCTGGGCAGCCGCTGCAAGATGTCACCTCGCGAGGTGGCCGGGCAGCTTAAAGATGTCCTGGAGCCGGTGGTGCGCCGAGATGACTATCTTGAGACTGTTGAGATAGCAGGGCCGGGCTTTATGAACTTCCGCTTCGCTGAGCGCTATCTTTCCGAGCTGCTGTTGAGTATAGGAGCCAGCCGGCAGGGATACGGCGACTGGGATTGGGGAGAGGAGAAGAAGGTCCTGGTGGAGTTCGTCAGTGCTAATCCCACGGGGCCCCTGGTGCTGGTTCAGGCCCGCTCCGCCGCTCTGGGAGACATTCTCTGCAGGCTGCTGTCAGCGGTGGGCTACCGGGCTAGCAGCGAGTATTACGTAAACGATGCGGGCCGCCAGGTGGAGAAGCTGGGTGTATCCATGCAGTGCCGGGTTCGCGAGCTGACAGGAGAGGGTGAGGGCTCCATACCGGAGGACGGATATCCGGGAGAATATGTTCGTGACCTGGCCCGCGAATACCTGGCCGAACACGGTCCGGAGGGCGATGCCCGGCGCATGGGGGAGTTCGCCGTCGAGCGGTTACTGCAGCAGCACCAGGATCTTTTGCAGCGGTATGGTGTGGAGTTTGACCGGTGGTATCGAGAGAGTGAGATCCGGTCCCGCGGCGAAGCCGAGAAGGTGCTTGAGATCCTGCGGCATAGAGGGTATGCGTACGATGAGGAAGGAGCGGTGTGGCTCCGGGCTACCGAGTTCGGTGACGACAAGGACCGTGTGCTGGTAAAGAGCGATGGCTCCTACACATATCTCCTGCCGGATCTGGCCTATCACCGAGATAAGCTCGAGAGAGGCTTTGAGTGGCTGATTGACATCCTGGGGCCGGATCATCACGGATATGTGCAGCGCATGCGCGCTGGGCTGGACGCACTGGGGTACGATGGGGAGAGCCTGGAGGTCGTGTTATCGCAGTGGGTACGACTGCTGCAGGGCGGAGAGGAAATAAGCATGTCCAAGCGGGCGGGGACTTTCATCACCATGGAAGAGCTGCTCGAAGAGGTGGGCGTTGACGCGGCGCGATTTTTCTTCGTAATGCGCTCGCCCAGTTCGCCCCTGGATTTTGACATGGACCTTGCACGTGAGCAGTCGTCAGAGAATCCTGTTTACTATGCGCAGTACGCCCATGCCCGCATATGCAGTGTCATGCGTGAGGCTGACGGTGGCGAAGCCGCGGATATTATGTCGCGAATACGGGAGCCGGAGCAGCTGGCCGCCGGTCTCGGCCATCCGAGCGAGCTGGCACTGGTCCGTCTGCTGGGCGATTTTCCGGAAGAGGTGCTGTGGGCCGCGCGCAGTCTCGAGCCGCAGAGGGTGGCCTCTTATATACTCGATCTGGCCGGGGCATTTCACGTTTTCTATACGAGATGCCGCATCCTCGGTGAAGATCCCGGGGTGTCGGCTGCCCGGCTGTACCTGGTAGATTGCTGTCGGCTCATTCTGGCCAGAGCACTGGATTTGCTGGGCGTTGCGGCGCCAAGAAGAATGTAGACAGCGGCGAATTTATGACATTAGACGGTCAGGAGCCGCCTGGCAAAGCTAGAGTGATCATTTGTGGAGCTATCGATCGCTGTGTCGATTTTTCTTCAGATACGGATCACAGACACCGGCTCACCGTGATCAAAAGGCATTTACCTCGACCCACTCATACTTTATAGTGGGTTTCATGAGCTTTTTGATCGCTGTGGAATGAGGTGATGGCATGTATCCTTCGCGGCGCCAACAGACATTTGCGGAGATGTCCGGTGCTCGGATTGTTGCCGTCCTGAGCGTTCTCCTGCTCCTGGCTGTCCTGCTGTTTCTGGTAATTCCGGCTGACGGAGAAGATATTGAGGATGGCGGCACTGTGGTCGTGCCGGCACCGCCTATTTGCGCCACCGCAGTACAGATGAGTGCATCGTACGGAAATACCCCCCGGCAATTACCCTCTGGTGAACTGATCATTCCGTCAGTATCGGGCTGGGATTCATCCTGATGTGGCTGGCCCGGGCTTGCTGGTCCGCAGCGGCGAGGCGGGGGGAGGAGTCGTCAGCGGCAAGATCTGAGCGAAGCGCGCGTTTTGTGTTGACGACTACGGGCGGGAGACATAAAATGAACGTGGGCACTCGATTCACATGGCATATATCGTCCTTTCTGCCGATGGGTTTCCAGCAAGCAATTCTATGATGTGCTCCCTTCCTGTTGCCAGTTCATATCTGTGATCGACACAGATTCTCGACGGGAGGTAGATGAATGAGATGGCCAAGTTCATCTTTGTGACCGGTGGAGTGGTCTCGGGTCTCGGCAAGGGAATTACTGCGGCTTCTCTGGGTCGACTGCTCAAGAGCCGGGGCCTCAAAGTTGCAATCATGAAGCTTGACCCGTACATAAATGTAGACCCGGGCACCATGAGCCCGCTCCAGCATGGCGAAGTATTCGTCACCGATGACGGTGCGGAGACGGACATGGACCTGGGACACTACGAGCGCTTCGTCAATGATGACCTGAGCCAGGATAACAATGTAACCACAGGTTCAATTTACTCCAGCGTCATTGAGCGCGAGCGACGCGGAGAATATCTCGGCGGAACGGTGCAGGTAATTCCCCACATAACCAATGAGATAAAGGGGCGCGTCGAACGCGTCGCCCACAGCACCGGGGCTGATGTGGTCATCGGTGAGATTGGGGGTACCATTGGAGATATCGAGAGCCTGCCCTTTCTCGAAGCCATCCGTCAGATGAAGGCCGATCGGGGTCGCAGCGATGTCATGTACATACACGTGACCCTGGTTCCCTATATAGAAGCTGCGGGTGAGCAGAAGACCAAGCCCACGCAGCACTCGGTTGCCTCTCTCCGGGGTATCGGGATTACTCCAGATGTCATAGTCTGTCGGTGCAATAAACCGCTGACTTCAGAGGTGGTAGAAAAGCTCGCCCTGTTTTGTGATGTCCCGCGTGAGGCGGTCATTCAAAATCATGATCTGGACACCATCTACGAGGTTCCACTGCTGCTGGAGGACCAGAATCTCGACCAGTTGGTTATCGACCATTTCGGTCTGCAGACCAGGGAGCGCGATCTGCAGGAATGGCGCGAGGTTGTGCGCAGGTTCAAGGAGCCCGAGGGGGAGGTCACGGTCGGCATTATCGGCAAGTACGTGGATCTGCACGATGCCTACACTTCCGTGGTCGAGGCTCTTGTGCATGCCGGGATCCAGCATTGGGTCCGGGTGAATATTAAGTGGGTCAGCTCCGAGGAGCTGGAGACGGATGAGGGTGGCGTCGATTCATGCGCTGTTTCTGAGGCTCTCGCCAATGTGGACGCGGTTATCATACCTGGTGGGTTCGGCGATCGGGGCATTCGCGGGATGATTGGTGCCGTATCGCACATTAGAGAGACACATATTCCCTTTCTCGGCATTTGTTTGGGTCTGCACTGTGCAGTGATTGAATTTGCTGACAATGTGCTGGGACTGAAGGGTGCACACAGTACAGAGTTCTTCCGGGACACTCCCCATCCAGTCATTGATTGGATGCCAGATCAGAAGAACATTGAACGTATGGGCGGTACCATGCGGCTCGGCAGTTACCCCTGCAAGCTTCGCAGGGATTCCAGGGCCGCCCTGGCGTACGGTCGGACTTCCATTTGTGAGAGGCACCGGCATCGTTTCGAGATCAACAATGAATACCGCGAGGACCTTGAATCAGAAGGATTCATGTCGGTGGGCATATGGCAGGATGCCGACGTGGTCGAGGTCATGGAGTTGGATGACCACCCCTGGTTCATCGGCGTCCAGTTTCATCCGGAGTTCAAGTCCCGACCGGATTGCCCTCACCCCCTGTTTTTGCATCTGCTGGCCGCGGCATTGAGGCGACGGTCTGGCTCTTGAGGGCAACCCGTCCGCAAGTGTGCACAAGAGGAGAGATGAGGGTTCTGTGGCTTGAAGAGTTTCCCCTGTCCTTCTACTGGTGCCACACTCATACACCAGTTCAGCAGGGTCTCCCCCTCGCCGCATATTACCAGCGGACATCCCGGGAGTCGGACCTGCGTTTCCCTATCATGATTTTGGCCAACAGACGAGACCACACCAGGTACCTTCCCGACTGAAGATTCCCCCGACGGCACTCAATCAGAGAACTGCGGATGAGCTGAATGATGTTTCCGTTACTTCGCTGAGGTTTCTATGCCCTCTGCGACCGCGTGTGTTCTCAGATTGTGGGCCGACAAGATAACTGTGCCTGTTGAGGGCCGGATAACAGCGAGTACGTTACTTGACGACTGCCGGCAAATTTGATATTTTTATGGGTTTCCTTGACTTATTCGACCAATCGTGTTAAGATGCAGTGTGAAACGTTATATGTCGAAGCAAAAGGGGTGAGGCAATGAGGAAGGAGCGTTACCCGGTCACTCTCGAGGATATTCGCGGTCATCTTGAGCAGCACTTGGGTCAAGCCGTGCGAGTGCGGGCAAACCGGGGTCGTCGGCGCATTGTGGAGAGAGAAGGAACCCTGGAAAGAACATACCCCGATCTATTTCTCGTTCGCCTTGGTGCTAAGCAGCATAATCGAAGCATTTCGTTCACATATTCCGATGTACTCACTTCCGACGTTGAGGTAACTGTCTGCAGTGAGAATGGTTCGGAGAAGCTGGAGTTTACCGCCGGTTCATAGGCAGCATTAATCATTGAAGCCTTGGGAGGGGTAGAGTGCGCCCCTCCTTTTGTTTTTGGGCTCTTCTGCAGAGGATGCTGTGCAGCGTAATACCCCGGGATGATGCAGCAGCAATTGGGGTGGTGTGGCAGGGGCCGAGCTGCAGTGTGGAGGTTTGCAAAACTGCGGGATCTTCCGCTCTTAGCATTTAATCTTACCAGTAACCCCCCCCCTTCGATGCCCGAACCGGGAAATACGGAAGGCTGAAGAACAACCTCAACAGTCGTGCGGTTCGACTCCGAAGAGCAAGCCCGCCTGCGAGCATATCCTGACCCCCTCAGTTCGGCCTTCAATCTGAGTCCGGCCCCTCCAGACCAGCCGCCGTAGCGCGTGGTCAACATAATCTGTCTCCTTTCATAGCATGTAGCAGGCTTTTTTCTGCAGAAAGGAGGCGCGTGATTTCGTGGATGCGTACGCAGAAGCTGTCAGGAGGCACCGGAGACGATTGCTCCGGTGGCCCAATGTGATCGGGGTGGGTGTCGGTAAGAAATATCGAAACGGGCATCCGACTGATCGCGAGGCGGTGGTCGTTCTGGTGGCTCGGAAACTTCCCGAGAGCCAACTCGCCTCGTACGAAGTACTTCCCCAGTCTCTCGGCCCCGGGGTCCTTACTGATGTGATAGAGGTCGGAGAGGTCAAGGCACTTATGCCTTCCAACGAGGAGGTCTCCTTCCGGCATGGCCGGCAGCGCCCCGCACCCGGCGGAGTCAGCATCGGGCACAGGGAAGTAACAGCCGGGACTCTAGGTACTGTCGTGCGGGATGTCGAAAGCGATGAGCCCCTCATCCTGTCAAACAATCACGTTCTGGTGAGCGGGAGACTTGCCTATGGTGAGCATGTTCCCGGCGATGAGGATGTCATACTGCAGCCGGCTTCCTACGATGGGGGGCACGCCCCCGTTGATGTGATCGGGTATCTCCGGCGTTTTGTGCCGATCAGTCTGGAGGAGCGCCAGGCCATCTGTCCCGTTGCCAAGCGGGCTGAACGGGGAATCAATGTCCTCTTCCGCATGCTGGCCCCCGGCTATTGTGTCCAGCTGCGCAGGCTGGGAAGGGGAGATAACCTGGTTGATGCTGCCGTTGCTGCACCCGCCGCAGGAGATCTTGTTTCCGCAGAGATCCGGGGCATAGGAGAACCCACGGGCACTGGTAGTGCTGAGGTGGGCATGCAGGTAAGAAAGAGCGGCCGCTCCTCCGGATTGACGGAGGGCGAGGTAACGACAGTTGGGGCAAGCATCAAGGTAAAGATGGGTGAGGGCGAGGAGGCGCTGTTTCAGGAGCAGATCATTACTGATCCCATGGCAAGGCCCGGCGACAGTGGATCTGTGCTTGTGGATGAAAAGAATCGGATTGTGGGACTGCTCAGCGCGGGTTCAGACCGGATAAGTATCGCATCCCGGATTGACAATGTGTTTGATCTTCTGGAAATAAGGCTCTGAAGTTTTTCGCCTCAAATGGAAGGTGTTGGCCCGAATATCGCGCGGCCGTAGGACGCACACTACGTGGTGATTCCTTCCATGAGGAGGCGGGAGAAGGTGAGAATCGAGACAGTCCGTCATTTTCCACAGCGCAATATTCACAATCATCGCCCGGTCATGGAACTGGATGTGGATCTGGGAAAATGGGATGGCGTGCTGAGCAGTGAGATTGATGGGTTCTGTGATGCTGTAGCTGCTGCCCTTCCCACCCTGAGAGAGCACCACTGTTCACGGGGTCATCCGGGCGGCTTCATAGAGCGCCTGCGTGCCGGTACGCTCCTCGGGCACGTGCTGGAGCATGTGGTTCTGGAGCTGCAGGCCCTTCTGGGCTATGACGTGATCTACGGCAAGACTCGGCGCCTCAGGGGCTCCCGGTACCGTATAGTTGCCGAGTATGAGTGTGAGGAGGTGGCCGAGGCGGCGGCTCGATCTGGCCTGAAAATGATGCTCTGCATGCTTGAAGAAAGGGAAGTGGACAGGTGTTCAGTTCTGCGGGAGCTCAAACGGGTGCAGGCGAGATATGATCTGGGACCCAGCACGCGCGCCCTGGTGCAGGCGGCAAAGCGGCGCGGTGTGCCGCATTTTCGCCTGAATGACCGGAGCTTACTCCAGCTGGGCTACGGGAGCGAGCAGAAGCGGATGCAGGCCACAATCACTGGAGATACGCGCTGCCTCGGTGTGGACATAGCCTCCGACAAGGCGCTGTCCAAGAAGCTGCTGGAGGAGGGTGGAGTGCCGGTGCCGGCCGGGGTGGCCGTGGAGGATGCGGACGAGCTGGGGAAAGTGGCCTTGCAGCTGGACGGCCCACTCGCGGTCAAACCCAGGCGTGGAAATCAGGGGGCCGGGGTAAGTCTGGGGATTGCGGACTTCGAGGATCTGAAGGCGGCGCACCGCCTGGCTGCTGAAATTGACTCCGAGGTAATTGTTGAACGCTTCATTCCCGGGAAACAGTATCGTGTGCTGGTGGTTGCCGACGAGGTGGTCGCGGCCAGCCTCCGGCGCCCCCCCGGGATAGCCGGGGACGGAAAGAGCACCATTTTGCAGCTCATCGAAGAAGAAAACAGCCGTCCCGACCGGGGTGAGGGACACGAGTCTTCCCTCACAGTCATTCCGGTAGACCAAATGATGGTGCTGAGCCTGCGAAGGCGCGGTTTATCCCTGTCGTTTGTTCTGCCTGAGGGAAGGCGGGTGCGGGTGCGGGACGAGGCGAATCTGAGTACAGGCGGGACGGCTGTGGACGTGACTGACCATATCCATCCCCAAAATGCTTCTCTTGCCCGCCGGGCGGCGCGAATCACCGGGTTGGATGTGGCTGGCGTGGACATAGTTACTGATGATATATCGCGGCCGATGAATGACGAAGGTGCAGTGATAGAAGTCAATGCGGCTCCGGGGCTCCGGATGCATCTTTCGCCCACTGAAGGCCGCTCGCGGGATGCGGGTCTGGCAATTGTGGATCATCTTTTCCCGCGGGATTCGTCCCGCGGTCGGATACCCATCATTGCAGTCACCGGAAGCAATGGTAAGACCACCGTGGTTCGCCTCCTGCAGCATATCCTGACCGAGGCAGGGTACAGCGTTGGTGCCACTACCACAGACGGGGTATACATCGGTGATCAGAGGATCATGAGGGGTGATTCCGCGGGGCCCCGCAGTGCTCGCGTGGTGCTCGGCGACCCAGCTGTTGAGGCGGCTGTCCTCGAGACCGCCCGGGGAGGAATGATCCGGAGCGGTTTATTTTTTGATTGCTGCGATGTGGGTTTGGTGACCAATATAACTGGCGATCACCTGGGACAGGATGGAGTGGAGACGCTCGACGATCTTGTTTCCGTCAAGTCTCTGGTGGTGGAGGCGGTAGCGCCCTGGGGGCGGGCCGTGTTGAATGCCGACGATGCAAGAGCTATCCGTTTGGCGCACCGCTGTCCGGGCGAATCAGTCCTTTTCAGTGCGCAGGAGGATAATCTCTCACTCATGCAGCACAAAAGAACTGATGGCGCCGGGGTATATGTGTCCGGGGGGCGGTTAGTGTGGGCACGCGGCCGGCGCCTGGTCTCTCTCATGCACCTGTCCGATGCGCCGCTGACCTTCGCAGGGGTTGCCCAGCACAACGTACAGAATCTGACTGGTGCCGCTGCCGGTGCACTCGCACTGGGAATACCTGCGGACGTGGTGGCCGAGGCCCTACACTCCTTCCAGCCGGCGGAACAGAACCCCGGCCGGTTTCAGGTCCTGTCCATCGATGGTCGTCTCGTGGTAATTGACTATGGCCACAACCGCGCCGGGTATGCTGCCACCTTTCGTGCCCTGCGGCATTTGCCTCCCGACAGATGGCACGGCGTGATAGGGGTGCCGGGTAACCGCCGTGATCAGGACATCTCGGAGGTGGGCAGGGAGGCGGGTCGCAACCTCCATCACATCACCATTAAAGAGGACAGCGAAAACCCCGGCCGGACCCCGGGAGAGGTGTGCCAGCTGCTGCTGCGGGGGGTGCTGCGCGCGCCGCATCCCGAAGAGCGCACCCGCATCGTGCCGGATGAAGGTGAGGCAGTGATGCGTGCGCTGGACGATTTGCCCAGGGGTGCGGGGCTGGTAGTCTTCTACGAAAAATACAAGACGGTATACGAGGCAGTGCGTGTATGGGCACGGGATCTCGGTGAGGTGCCTGAGCCGGTGGTCCAGCCGAAAGATGAGCCGCAGTTCTCCAGCGGCCGGCAGGAAAGTCGCAGCGACGAGAGAACCCCATAAAGAAGGTCCGACTGGGCCCGGAAAGTGGGGAGGATTCTTGCAAGCGGCACGGACGCTGCGGGTAAGAGCGTTTGCCAAGATAAACCTTGGCCTCGAAGTTGGGGATGTCACCCCCGATGGCTATCACCTGATTCGCAGCCTGATGCAGGTCATAGAGCTGTCGGATGTGCTGACCTTTGCCTTTGAGAGGGAGCGCGAACCTGCCGCCACACGTATATCGTGTGATCATCCTGCAGTGCCTGCGGGTGCAAATTCTGCCGAAAACCTCATATTCCGGGCTCTGTGTCTGGTTGACCCACCGGGTGGTGCGTGCGTTC
Source organism: Clostridia bacterium (assembly GCA_003554565.1). Taxonomy (GTDB): domain Bacteria; phylum Bacillota; class Sulfobacillia; order SLMV01; family SLMV01; genus PWGR01. The sequence continues at coordinate 7,020 of PWGR01000045.1, read as the reverse complement.
AGCTCAAAAAGCACATTCCCGTCGGCGCGGGACTGGGCGGCGGGAGTTCTGATGCGGCGGCGGCGATGGCCGCCGCTGCGAAGTACTTCTGGAACCGTCCGCCGGAGGCATGTGTTGACGTGAAGATGCTCGGGAGAGTTCTCGGCGCTGACGTGCCGTTTTTCATACGCGGTGGATCGCAGGTTGCCACCGGCGTGGGTGAGCGTCTTCAGCCAGTGCCGTTTTGCGGGGAGTACTGGGCTGTACTGCTGCATCCACCGTATCGGATAAATACAGGTGCGGCTTACCGGTGTTTAGATACCTGCCCCGGGGAGAGTGCTCCTGCGGCACTTTCCCCGCAGGAAACAGCCGCGGGGCTGCGGGATGGAGATCTCCTCCCGGTTCTGTCAGGGCTGCGAAATGATCTGGAGAGAGCGGCGTTTCGCCTCCAGCCACATCTTTCGGAATTGCGCGATATCTTTTCAGAAGCAGCCGCAAGGTCGGTGCTGATGAGCGGGAGTGGGTCCTCGTTCTTTACCCTCTTTCAGGATGAGGAGCGAGCGCGGAAAACGCTGCGTTGCCTTCGCGAAACCCCCGCACTCCGCCGCTGTTGTCGTGTGGATCTGGCCCGGTTTCGGGCAGGGCGAGGATGGTGCATTGCGGGGGAGAGAGGACGGGGTGATGATGTTGGCGGGTAGTGGCCGTACGGTTGCTGGTGTGATCCTGGCCGGAGCAGCAAATGACGGTGAATTAGCTGGGTGTTCTGATGAACCGTATGAGGCCCTTGTGCGACTGGCGGGAAAACCCATGGTGCAATACGTTGTTGACGCTGTCCGGGAATCATGTCGGGTGGATTCTGCGCTGGTTGTCGGGTTTCCAGAATTTCGTGATCACCTGAGCCTGGATGGCGTCGACCTGGCACCTGCGGGTCAGAGCTTCATCGACAGTATTACTGTTGGGCTGGAGATGAACTCGGAGGCAGATTATCTTCTTTTCGTCACCTCAGACGTGCCGCTCATTTCCGCCCACGTCATAGACGAGTTCATTGACATGTGCCTGCAGGTCGACGGGGAATTTTTCGTGCCTATTGTGCAGAGAGAGACGAGTGAAGCGCAGTTTCCCGGGATTGAACGGACCTATGCCCGCCTCAGGGATGGTTCATTTACTCTGGGAAACTGTTTTTTCGGCAGCCGGCCCGCTATCGAACGCACACTTCCGCGGCTGCGGGTGTTATATGAGGCGAGGAAGAATCCGGTGAGAATAGCAGCATCGGTTGGGATCGGGTTTCTGATCAGGCTGGTTACGGGCACCTGCACAGTGGAGTATGCGGAACGTGTGCTGCGGCGCATAACCGGGACGACCGGACGGGCAGTGATCTGCTCACAGGCTGAAATCGCCCTGGACGTAGATGATGCGGAGCAGCTGCGCGGTGTGGAGGACCTGGTCCTGCGGGAGACAATGGAATAACTGAAATTTGATTTCTCCCATCTGGACCGAATGTTCTATAATTACAGAGCAACAATGTTCACCAGTGGAGTGTAAGTCTGGAGGAGGGAATGCGGGTGCAGGAGCAGGACAGATGGTCGCGACCCATGAGAATTTCACACATAACGGAACGCCTTCTGAGCCGGCCTTATCGCGTGTTCAGCTTGGGTGATCTGGCGCGCGAAATGAATGTCGCCCGCTCCACGGTCTCCGAGGACGTGAGTATCATAAGGGAAGTGTTCCGCCGGACCGGGGTTGGGGCGGTTGAGACGCTCTCCGGGGCAACCGGTGGGGTGCGCCTGAAGCTGATACCTTCTCCGGAACAGCGGTGCGCCGTTACGGAGCAGCTGATTCAGGAACTCAAAGACCCCCGGAGAATCTTACCGGGAGGCTTTCTGTACATGACCGATATCATATTCTCGCCCCGCTGGGGGGAGATTTTGGGAGCCTATTTTTCGCACATTTTTGCTCCGTATGACCCCGATTACGTGGTAACAATCGAGACCAAGGGGATCCCCCTGGCGTTGATGACAGCCAGGGCGTTGAACCGCCCCCTGGTTCTTATACGTAGAAACAGTCGTGTGACGGAAGGCAGTTCCGTCAATATCAATTACGTGTCAGGCTCCTCCTCGCGGATACAGACCATGTCACTACCGCGACGCGCCATCGAAAGCGGGAAGTCGGCGGTGGTGGTGGATGACTTTATGCGCGGTGGTGGCACAGCAAGGGGTGCATGTGATCTTCTGGATGAATTCGATGTCCGCGTCATGGGCATCGGGGTGGTAGCAGTGACTGACGTTCCGGAGCAGAAACGGGTGCCTGATTATGCTTCTCTCGTGCAGGTCTCATTCGACTCAGGCGAAGGGCATGTGGATGTGCGCTCCACTGCCCCGCAAGTAACATGACCCACCAGGCAGGAATTGACAGATTGGCAGCGAATGGTAATCTGTGAGCTGGCCTGGAGGGGGGACTTATCATGCACATTACCGAGGTTCGCATGCGCCGTCTCGAGGGGTCGGGACGCACCAGGGCTGTCGCCTCACTGACCTTCGATAACAGCTTCGTGGTTCATGAGATTCGCTTGATTCAGGGCCGGAATCGCCAGATGGTGCTTTCCATGCCAAACCGACGCCTGCCTGGTGGCGATGAGCTGGACATTGCCCACCCCATAAACTCTGAGACGCGGAACTACATACGCGACGAGCTGGTCAGAGTGTATGAGGCCGCGGTATCGGAAGGTCGGCGGCAGTACCGGGTCGCTGTGGGACAATTGAGCCGTTGAGGACCGTAAGGGGCAACCCCGGCAAGGTTGCCCCTTGCAGACATGGATTGGGGAATATTTAATGTTAGAGAGGGGTGGTGAGGATTATGAGTGGCTTTCAGGGACTCATACTGGCGGCAGGACACGGCAGCAGGATGAAGTCCGACACCATCAAAGTACTTCACCCGGTCATGGGTGAGCCGATGCTTTCCCTGGTCATTGATGCAGTACGGGAAGCTGGCGTAAAGCGGCCGACGGTGGTGATAGGTCATCAGGCTGAGCAGGTCCGGGAGGCCATCGGTGATTCCGTTGACTACGTTCTCCAGTGCGAACAGAGGGGGACGGGGCACGCCGTCACCGTGGCGGCGGAAGCGTTCGAGGGACATGAGAATGTGTTGATCATGTACGGTGATGCACCGATGGTCACCGGCACTACACTCGCGCGATTGATGCGGGATCACGTCGACAGCGGGGCCACTGCTACGGTGCTGACTGCGGTAGTGGATGATCCGACCGGATTGGGCCGTGTGGTGTGCAACGAGGAGGGTGATCTGGTCAATATCGTGGAGGAGGCCGATGCATCGTACGCAGAGGCGACGATCCGGGAGATCAACCCCGGTATGGCCTGCTTCTCCGTCGAGGGCCTGCTGGAGGCCCTTCCCGATCTGCGCCCCGATAATGCGCAGAGTGAGTACTACCTTCCGGATGTGTTTCCCCTGATGCTGGAGCGGGGAAGAAAGGTCCGAACAGTACGCGCGCCCGACCCACAGAGTGTCATCGGTGTTAACACCCGTCGCGAGCTGGCTGAGGCCACCGCGGTCCTGCGCATGAGGATTCTCGAAAAGTGGATGGCCCGTGGGGTGACCATCATGGATCCCGCTAGCACCTGGGTGCATCCAGGGGCAGAGATCGGACCGGATACGGTAGTACATCCTTTTACCACCATTGAGGGAAACACGCGTGTAGGCTCCCGGTGCAGCATTGGCCCCATGACGCATCTGATTGATGCGGTGGTGAAGGACTCGGGCGCAATATGGTATTCGGTGGTCTGTGACAGCCGGGTCGAAGAATGTGTTACCGTGGGCCCATTTTCGCACCTGCGCCCGGGAACTCATCTGGAGCGGGGAGCGAAAATCGGGAACTTCGCTGAGGTCAAGGGATCCCGCGTGGGAGAGCGGAGTAAGATTCCGCACCACAGTTACGTGGGTGATGCCGATGTTGGGGCGGGCGTGAACGTGGGTGCTGGCAGCGTCACCGTCAACTATGACGGGAAGCACAAACACCGGACGGTGCTGGAGGACGGGGCATTCATCGGTTGCAACAGCAACCTGATAGCCCCCATATCGGTGGGACGTGGCGCCTTTGTGGGTTCTGGTTACAGTAGACGACGATGTGCCCTCCGACAGCCTGGCACTGGCCAGGGGGCGGCAACACAACAAGGAGGGTTGGGCACTACGGCGCAGGAAGGACTGGAAGGAGGAGGAGAGAAATCATGACGATGAGTAATGCAGGCCAACTCAAGCTGTTTTGCGGAAATGCCAACCCGCAGCTGTCTGAAGCGATTTCTGAATCTATGGGCATTCCCCTCACCCCCATGGTGGTAGATAAGTTCAATGACGGCGAGATAAGGGTCATCATAGAGGAAAATGCCCGAGGTACGGATGCGTTCGTTGTCCAGCCCACCTGCGAGCCCGTGAACCAGAGTTTGATGGAGCTGCTCATCATAATTGATGCCCTGCGGCGGGCATCGGCAAGACGCATCACTGCTGTCGTGCCCTACTACGGGTACGGGCGTCAGGACCGGAAGACACGGGGGCGAGAGCCTATCACCGCCAAGCTCGTTGCAAATCTCATAACTGAGGCCGGAGCAGACCGGGTTCTGACCATTGACCTGCACGCCGGGCAGATCCAGGGTTTCTTTGACATCCCGGTTGATCACCTGACGGGTGTTCCCACGCTGGCTCGTTTCTTCGCCGATGCCGATCTTGGTGACATTGTTGTGGTTGCGCCGGACGCGGGAGCTGCTCCCCGGGCGCGGGCGATGGCGGACCGGCTCGGAGGTACAATAGCTATAGTGGACAAACATAGGCCCGAGCCAGGGGTGGTCGAGGCCATGCACGTCATCGGTGAAGTTGAGGGCAGGACGGCACTGCTGATCGATGAGATGATCGATACCGCCGGAACGATATGCCAGGCCGCCGATACGCTGTTGGATGAGGGTGCCCTCAGCGTATATGCCTGCGCCACCCACGGCATACTCTCGCCGCCCGCCGTGCAGCGGCTGGAGAGGGCGTCAATTGAGGAGGTAGTTCTGACAGATACTGTTCCTGTGGACGATGCTGCCCTGGACAAACTTCATATGCTCTCGGTTGCCCCACTGCTGGGGGAGGCCATCAAGCGGATATATGCCGATCAGTCGGTCAGCGCTCTTTTTACTTCATAATGATAATGTGCTTGATTTGACAGAGAATTTTCCGACGGGTACGATTAGGCTCGGACAAACGTTAAGGAGATGGTGCATCATGAGTGAAGACATTGTTCTGACAGCCAGTTTGCGAGACCCTGGCTATCCGCGGCGCCTGCGGCAGCAGGGCTACATTCCGATGGTTCTATATGGCCGGGATCTGGGCAACCTGCACCTGCAGGTCAGCGAGTCAGAGCTGGAGAGAGTTATGACCCTCGGTGCGCAACGAGGGCTACTGCAGCTGCGCGTAGATGAGCTGGATGAAGAAGAGCGAGTTGTCATGGTTCGGGAGATTCAGCGGGACCCGGTGGAGAGGGATATCCTGCACATGGATCTGTACCAGGTCGACCTGACAGAGAATCTGACCACCACCGTGCCTGTGTATTTCGAGGGCGAGGAGGAGGCCACTGCCGGAATCGGCGTGCTGCAGCACGAAGTGCGGGAGCTGGAAGTGGAATGCCTGCCGGTAAACATCCCCGACTACCTGCTGGTGGACATCTCTCACCTCACCCTGGGTGACAGCATCACCGTCGCGGACGTTCCCTCGCCGGAGGGAGTGGAAATCCTTACCGACCCTACGGATATCGTGGTTACCCTGGTACAGCCCCGCATGGAAGAAGAAGAGGAAGACGAAGAGGAAGAGGAGATCGACCTCGACGAAGACATGGCCCGCGAGCCCGAGGTCATCGGCGAAGAGCAAGAGGAAGAAGAGGAACCGGAAGCGTAAGGTGGGTGAGCAGATTGCCCATACGAATGGTGGTGGGGCTTGGCAATCCCGGCACGCGTTACCGTGCCACCCGCCATAATGTGGGCTTCTGCGCTGTTGATGAGCTGGCGTCCGAGGGTATCTGGAACGAGCACTTCTTGGGGCTGCAGTCCGAAGCTGATGTGAACGGGTCGCGGCTTCTCCTCTTTCGACCTCTGACCTACATGAACAGAAGCGGGATTGCCGTTCGCAGATGCGCCGAACATCACCGGGTATCTTCCCCGGAGTTGCTGGTAGTGCATGACGATATGGATCTGCCGCTCGGCCGCATTCGAGTCCGCCCGGGAGGAGGTACGGGCGGCCACCGCGGGGTTGAATCTGTGGCCAATCACCTCGAAAGCACCGAATTTGCCCGCCTGCGGATCGGTATAGGCCGGCCACCAACTGGCGTTTCACCGCGGGAGTATGTGCTGATGCCTTTTGCGCGCGGGGAGAGGGATGTCGCCTGTGAGGTGCTGCGGCTTTCGGTGCGAGCCATCGAAACTGCTGCGGCGCATTCTGTGCAGAAGGCCATGAACAGGTACAACGGCTGCGATCTCAGGTCACAGGATGAGTGATGAGGCGGAACAGGGCAAATACTGTTTCATGGGGCTCCGGCACGCTGCCCGAGCCCTGAGTCTGTTGGGATGGGATGACAAGGCATGACCGAACAGCAAACGCAGAAAGATGAATCTCTACTCGGGGTATCTCCTCCAAAAGAATTGTGGCGGTACCTGACAGAGTTTCGCACCCTGGCAGAGGGGATCAAGAAGGAGCGCAGTGCGCAGCTGGTATACGGGGTTGCGCGGGGGATGGATGCATTTTTCCTGTCTGCTCTTCATGGCGAGCTCGCCGCCCCCCTGCTGGTCATATGCGCCGATGGCAAGGAGGCGTCGCGCATCTACGGTGATCTGAGATGTTGGTGCGGCTGTCGCCACGTGTACTATTTCCCCCCGTCAGAAGTCATTCCGGACCCCAACATTTTCAGGGACAACACCGCGGCAGCGGGGCGCCTGCAGGTAATAGAGCAGTTGCTCCGGGGAGAGTCGCCGGTAATTGTCGCACCCTCAACTGCAGCTGTGCGAT
>PWGR01000061.1 GCA_003554565.1 Clostridia bacterium | reverse complement strand
GCCGTCCACGCCTAGCACCGAATCCTCATCGCCCAGCAGCGCGGCAATTTCACCACCGTTCGCCCTTATCACGTCGACCGTCACACGCCGGAGAAGATCATCAGCAAGGGTGTCGCGGTACTCCGTAGAACCCACCCCGACCGGGTCAAGCAGAACAGGTACACCGATGCGGCCCGCCTCCTCACCGGCCTCAATCATGGCCAAAGCTGAATCCGAGTCGGGTGTGCCCATATTCAGAACCAGAGCAGATGCGTGCTGGACCATGTCATATGCCTCCACCGAGGAGCGCGCAACGACCGGGGATGCCCCGAGGGCCGCAGTTGCATCGGCAACCGCCGTAACAACCACTTGATTAGTCATGTGATGAACGAGAGGGCGTTCACTCTTCATCTCTTGCAGGATGCCCCTGAGCTCGGATGCAAAATCCAGCATCTAATCCTCCTCATTTCCCGCCGGCCAGCCGGGGGAGACATGGTGGTTGGTGGGACCGTGACCTGAGCCAAGCGGCAGGGCCGATTGTATGGCCCGCGTCACAAATTTTTTCGCTGACCGCACGGCCGTAAGAGGTCCCCATCCATGGGCCATGCCGGCCGCAATGGCGGAAGCAAAGGTGCAGCCTGTGCCGTGAGTATTCGAGGTGCGCTCCCGCTGCGAGGAAAGAGTCTCGGTCCTTTGGCCATCGCAATAGACATCAACTGCCCGGTCCCCGGACAGATGGCCGCCCTTCACCACCACCGCCTCGGGGCCCAGTTCGCGCAGCTGTTCCGCCGCCTCGAGCATGTCATCAAGATGCACGATTTCTCTCTGCAGCAGCATCTCAGCTTCTGAGATGTTGGGGGTCAGTACTGTGGTCAGAGGCAGCAGCTGCTGCACGACGGCGTCAACTGCCGAGGCAGCAAGGAGGCGGTCACCACTTTTGGCCACCATGACTGGATCGACGATGAGTGGGCAGATATTCCAGTGTGAAATGCGCTCAGCTGCCGTCTCCACTACAGCGGCGTCGGCAAGCATCCCGGTCTTGGCCGCATCCACTCCTATATCTGAGACAACACTGTCGATCTGTGCGGCCACAAAATCGGCAGGAACATGGTAAACCCCCTGGACACCGACAGTATTCTGGGCCGTCAGGGCAGTTATGACACTCATCCCGTACGTTTGATAGCTTGAGAATGTCTTCAGGTCCGCCTGTATGCCCGCGCCGCCACCCGAATCCGATCCCGCCAGCGTGAGAACTCGAGGTAAGACCACTCCTATCATCCTCCTTCTGGGGACGCGCGAGGCACAAAGAATGCGGGTCCGATCGAGCGACCCGCATCACCCAATCGCTTCCCTGCGCCGGTATTACCCGGATCAGGTTCGAAGGGTTATCTCAGCCCAGCGGGCACCCCTAGCGCTATCATTCCATCTTTTGCAGCTACTAAATACCAGCTTGTCTACTGTCAAGTCAAGCCCGCTCTGCGAATGGAGCACTGCGCAGGCTCCCCTCAACAGAGGAATACGGCGGTCGCAGTAGAAGCACAACTCAGGACGCCAAGATCGGCTCTCGACGACAGTGTTGGGTGAACTGTGGGTGCTGACATCATCAGAACGTGTGAGGGTGAACAGCGGTGAGAATTAACCAACACCCGGTTCTCGGGCGGGCTGACTACTCGAAGATGATCACCGTTTACCTGGATGACCGGCCAATTCCCGCGGTCAGGGGGGAGCCGGTAGCGGCCGCCCTTTACGCTGCGGGCAGGAGGACACTGCGCTTCACCCGAAACCGCAGAGAACCCCGGGGCATGTTCTGTGCAGTGGGAAGGTGCACCGACTGCATCATGGAGATCGATGGGACCCCCGGCGTGCGGACGTGTGTCACCCCGGCCTCTCCCGGTATGCAGATACGCACACCTGGCCAGGGGGATTGTACGTGAACATCCCGGAGTGCACAGAAATAGCGGTAGTGGGCGGTGGACCGGCCGGTCTGACGGCAGCCATCGAGTCCGGTAGAGCCGGCTGCAGGACTGTAGTCCTGGACGCAGGCATAACACCCGGGGGGCAGCTGACCAAGCAGATTCACAAGTTCTTCGGATCCCGAACGCAGGGTGCTGGACGGCGCGGGCTGGATATTGCCGCCGATCTGGCGGAAGAAGCTGAAGCCAACGGAGCAGTGATTCGAACCGACAGTACAGTTCAGGCGGCAGACCAGTCCGGGCGCCTGGAAGTATTGAACGGTGCCCGGAGTCATGGCGGAAGCCCGGAGAAGATGCAGCTGGAGCACATCCGTGCCAAGCGGGTGGTACTGGCCACCGGGGCAGAGGAGAATGCCATCGCATTTTCTGGCTGGACCAGGCCCGGCGTAATGGGGGCCGGCGCCGTTCAGACCATGGTCAATATACACCGGGTGCTTCCCGGGCGGAAAGTGCTGATGGTCGGCGCGGGCAATGTGGGACTAATTGTAACGTACCAGCTCCTGCAGGCGGGGGCAAACGTGCGGTGCGTCGTGGAAGCAGCGTGCGACATCGGTGGATATGGAGTGCACGCAGCGAAAGTCCGTCGGTCCGGGGTACCCATCCTCACCTCACACACCGTGCAGGAGGCACACGGCGACTCTCGCGGCGTCCGGACAGCTACGCTGGTGCGGTTGGATAAAAAGTGGGAGCCTGTGCCCGGCACAGAAAAAACGATCGACGTCGATCTCATCTGCATCGCCGCAGGCCTCAGACCCAACATCCAGCTGAGCAGTATCATGGGCTGCCGGCTGGTTCACTCCACCGACCTGGGAGGCTGGCTCCCGGTGCATGACTGCAGCCTGATGACCACCCGGTCCAGTGTGTACGTGGCAGGTGACGCCAGCGGCGTGGAAGAGGCAACTGCGGCCATGGAGGAAGGGCGTCTGGCCGGGGTGTCGGCGGCTGAATCGTTGGGCAGGCTGAGTGAGGTCCGCGCTTCCGGCCGGCGGCGGAGAATCCAAAAACGTCTGGCCCAGCTGCGCGGTGGCCCGCTGGGAGAAAGCATCCGCGGGGCGAAGCACCAGATACAGCGAGCGCAAAGCATTTGAAGGACTGACAGATTGTGACCGTTGCTCCCCGCGGTCAGCGCGAGAGGAGAAGCCATGAATGATGACCTGATCATATGTCGCTGTGAGGAGATCACATGCGGAGAGATTCGCTCCGCAATCTGGCGAGGTGCAGCTACACTTACGGGCCTGAAGCGGCGAACAAGAGCTGGAATGGGGCTGTGTCAGGGGAGGACATGCGGGACCCTGATCTCCCGCATCCTCTCGCGTGAACTCGGTCGCCCGGTAAGCTCTTTCGAGCCGGACACCAGCCGACCACCGGTAGTGCCCGTCCCTATCCGCGTACTGCGGGGTGACCATGAATGAGGCGGGCCCATGACGTAGTGATCATCGGGGCGGGTGTGGTCGGCACTTCCATCGCCTATCACCTCAGCAAACACGGGGTGGATGCCGTCCTCCTGGATCGGGGTGACATTGCGGGCGGAACCTCCAGCGCATGCGATGGTCACGTGCTGACCATTGACAAGAATCCGGGATACGACAGCCGGCTGGCACAAAAAAGCCAGGCTATCCTGCATGATCTGATTCAGCAGCTGCCCCTGGATGCCGGGTACAGAAACTGGGGAAGCGTACTGGCCGTGGAGAGCGAGGAGGACATGGAAGCAGCCGAGCGATTTGCCGAAAGCAAGCGCGAACATGGGACAGCAATTCGCCTCATGGATCGTGCCGAGATGCGTGCCGACGCTCCCAATCTTGCCGAAGACATTGCGGGCGGGATTCTGTGTGGGTCGGATTCAGTTATAAATCCCATGGCACTCGCCTTTGGCCTGGCGGAAGGTGCAAGACAGAACGGAGTCGAGCTGCAGCCGTTCACGGAGGTCAGTGCCATCGACCTCGATGAAAAAGGCGTGTGCGCCGTGCGGACCGACCGCGGCACCATTTTCACGCGGGCCGCAGTATGTGCCGCGGGAGTGTGGTCCCCTCGCATCGCTGCGACTGTAGGCATACAGCTGCCGATACGCCCCCGCAAGGGGCACGTGCTGGTAGCAGAACAGGACAGGCTGCCATACTGGCGCAACATGCTGGAGTTCGGTTATCTCATGGCCAAACGTGGTGTCCCGCGGGAGGTTGAACCTGACATGGAACAATGCGGTGTAGCATTTGTCTTCGAGCGAACCGTCGCTGGCAACTTCCTGCTCGGATCGAGCCGTGAGTTTGTCGGGTTCGAACCTGGAGTCAACCCCGAGGTCGTTCGGCTCATGGCCAGACGAGCGGAACGATTCTTTCCCTGCATCGCCGACGTACACATAATCCGTGTTTACACCGGGTTCCGTCCCTACACCCCCGACCACCGCCCGATTATCTCTCCGGTAGATGAAGCTCCGGGTTTCTTCGTGGCAGCTGGACACGAGGGAAACGGGATCGGGCTGGCCGCAATCACGGGCCGGCTCATCAGCGACATGGTGCTGGGCAAAGAACCCATTGTTGATCCGTCACCGCTATTGCTGGAGCGATTTGCGGCAAACTGAGGGCGAGAGAAAAGCAGCTGTGACGACCAGAACCCAGCGGACATCCATGCAGAAAGGTGGTTAAAGAGCGTGCGGGAAATCCGGAGACTGCTGGCAGCGGCAGCGAACTCACTGAGAGGGTGGGCCCATCTGCTGGAGACAGAACCCAACATGAGGTACCTGCTCCTTCTTGTCACTGCCACCGCAGCTACCGGCGTGGCGGGTCTACTTACTGTCCTCGAAGTCGCAGTGCTGCTGGTCGCACTGTGTAT
>PWGR01000325.1 GCA_003554565.1 Clostridia bacterium | reverse complement strand
GATCCATCCCTCCTGCAGCCAGTGTCCGATCTCCTCTTCTGCCCAGTGGCCGGGAATATCCTGAGGTGTCTCCATTTCCGCGGTGGCGACTGATGAAGCGGCCAGAAGGATGACCGCCGCCACCAGCGCGGGCAGGATGCCGCGCTGTATGAGTATCCTGTAATCTAACATGTACAATGCCCCCCAAATGATGATGTGCGTGGTGCTCAACGTAACGCAGGTGTTGTTCCGACAAGTTTTCAGCCTGTCTGCGATCAGTCTCCCTCACCGGTGTGCGGGGGACGGGTCCCCGCATGTTCCCGGCTGTACTGGGTATCTCCCGGGTCTCACTGTTGAATCGCGCACGGGCTTCGGCAATGAGAAACTTGTCTCTGGCATCGCGAGCATCCAAACCCACTATCTCCCGACACCGGGAAACCATCTATCCTGTTCGCCAGCTTACGAATTCAATGAAAACCCGTCCTGATCCTGCCCCGATAAGCCGGGTGCAGATCGATCCCGGGTGATCTGTCCGGACGGTCGACTGCTATGCGCCCCCGGGGCCGCGCACCGGACGAGAGTGAATTCCGAATGATTGCACACCACATGATGCAGAACATGGGGTTGCAGCTTCGGGCAGCCGCGGGAGTATGGAGATGATGGTTATCATGAAACCGCAGTCCACCCTCCCGGGGTCCTTGCACACAATTGGAGGGGAAGACACAGAACGGGAGGACGGCACACCACCACCAGCCGGAGGATGGACTCTCCCCGGGCCGTACATATATTGCCGAGGGGAACCTCCCGTGACAGCCCCGGGCGCTTCAGGCGCACGGCACCCCAACCTTGTGGTCTATCGATTAATCGCTCTCTCCCGCGGGGTACTCAAGAAGGGTGCTGAGGGGGACGATCCGGTATCCTCTGTCCCGCAGTCCCTCGATGATCGAGCCCAGGGCGTCGACGGTGCGCTGCCGGCTCGCCCCCTCCGAGCGGATGAGCGCTCCCCCATCGTGCAGGAGGATTATCGCCCCGGGCCGCACACGCTCCAGTACCTTCCGGGCGATGCGGGCGGGGGTCATGGAACCCCGCCAGTCGCCGCTGGACAGACTCCACAGCACCACCTGCATACTCAATAGCTCGGCCACCCGCCGCAACCGCGCATCATACATCCCCCGCGGCGGGCGCACGTACAGCGGGTAAGTTCCCGTCGCCTTGACGATTTCCACGTTGGTGGACACCAGCTGGGAGGCCAGTTGCCCGGCCGGCGTGGTGGGTACGTTGATGTGGGAGTAGGTGTGGTTGCCTATTTCGTGCCCCTCGCGGTGCATCCGCAGCACAATCCCGGGGTATCGTTCCACGTGCTCGCCCACCACGAAAAAGGCCGCCGGTACGTTGTATTCGGCCAGTACATCGAGAATCTGGGGGGTATATTTTTTACTCGGCCCGTCATCGAAGGTCAGTGCCACCAGCTTCTCCCGCGTCGCCACCGACCGCACGATATCGGCCTGAAGCCCGAAGCCGTGATTCACGTAGAAGGTCATAACACCGAAGATCAGCGCGGCGGAAAACAGCACGGCCGCGGCACTGACTGCGAATCGACCCACATCTGTGGGAGGAAGGATCTGCCCCAGCCAGCGGGCGGAGATCACTCCGGCATAAACGACCGCGGCTACGAGTATGATCAGGATGAAAATGCGCAGAATTCTCCCGCCCAGCTGCACGATATATCTCCTCGCCTCCTCCACGATAACATCTTACCACCAACCCGTTAATCTCGTCGCCTCCCGCCCAGCACCGCTGTCAATCGGAGGCTGGGGTCATGATTTGGTTCAATGGGAGGGGGGAGGCTGACGCCAATGTGTACTCAGGGGCGATGCCGGGAAAGTCGGCGGCATTGGCAACTTTCAAGTCTCTGTGCTTTATGCCAGGTCTCATGATACTCAAGGGGAATCCGGGTCAACACTGCCCCCCCGTTTTGCAATCACCGGCAGGGAAACCGTAATCGGGAAAACTCCGAGGCGAGGGGGCGTTTATCACATATACTGCTATCGGAGACTCGAACCTGAAAGCAGCCAGAGCGCCGCACCTGCTTGACCTGAAACCGCAAACGGGGCAGCACCTCACTACCCGGGAACACCCCGCTCAGACCTTCGATTATCCAGGCACAACCTCTGGCCGGGGCCAGCCGTGGCCGTGGCGGAACGGATCGGCCGGCTGGATCTCAAGAGCTTCCTCATTCCACCGTTTGCGGCGCGCTGGCAGTTGCTCTGCTCCCTCCCACCGGTCCACCCAACCGGATAAATCGCACCGCCAGCCCGGCTCCGACAGGTGCAGCTGCGCCCATTCCCGCAGGGAAACGGGGAGCAATGTGGAGAAGACCTGTCCACCCTTGCCGCGGGGACGCGCGGGGATGGGGCAAGATCCAGCATTCTCGCTCCTCTGACCTTCATATCGCCCGCCTACGGGCCGCACCACAAGAGGGGGAAACGATCTCGTGCGCGGCCGGACCGACGGCGCCTGTGTAGCCATCCGTATGGCAGTCACACAGTCTCTATCGCCAAATCGCAGATGTCATTGGCTCTCAATGCCTTTCATCCCATTCGTGACTATACAGTTGCTGACGCTCGATGTTGAGGAACGGCTCCCTCTGCTTCATCCTAGCTGCTGGAAGGAGGCACAACGATGAAAAGGCTACTGCTTATGGCATTAGCTCTGTGCTTGATCTTCAGCTTCAGCACCACCGCAGCTGCTCTCGGAGCAGCAACGGCAGACCTGCCCGAGTCAGAACCGAAACATGCGATGATGGTGGAAGATCCGCCCGGGCCAGAACCTGCGCTGAAGTTTGATGACCTGGACATGACGGTTGTGCCGCCACGAGAATTCGACGGTATTGTGGACATCGGAGTGTTCCGGCAGTAAGTACTGCCTACACTCTCACAGATGCAGGAAGCCTATGCGAGGCAGAAACACCCTGGGAGATGCAGTTCTCCCAGGGTGTCTTCGTCCCGTGATAGCAAATGAAAAGCAGAGGGCCCGCAGAATCCAATTCGTTTTCAGCATGTGGTTCTAATCCAAAAAATCATTGCCCCGGCATCCATTTTCAGGTGCTCGCTACTTGGGTGGATCTCGAGATCCCCGGGCAATATTTCGCGACCAAACATCTTCTGCACGTCCATGTCCGAAAAGAAGATGGGAAGATGAAGCAGGGGATGCCGGTCCACTAGGGCAATGATAATGATCGCCGTGACCCGATGACCGGGGGATAACTTGCAGCGGTCCCGGTCTCACTCGGTTCTGCTATCAACCAGCCCGATCTGCCGACAGATCTCTGCGATTACCGGAGCTATACCGTCCGGGAACACCTCCACCATCACACTCATCGCCTCCCGTCTTCGTAGTAGCGTAAAGCGATGAAAATACGCAGCCCAAACGAGCGATACAGATGCAAAGGAGAAGTGCCAGACGATTGAGTGGCGGTCTTCCGGACCGGGCGACTGGTGGCCAATTTTCCCCCCCATGGCGCTCAAGGGCTACACTCTTTGGGCATAGGCATTGACAGCAATCTCTGGTAAATATATGATACAGACTACCTCTCTGCCGACATGTTCATCAAGGTTCTGTCGTCAGCCAAATACGCAGTTTTCACCCACGATCTCAAAAGCGGTGCTTACAAGCAGGCCTTCGAACGAGCCAATCAGTGGTTGGACTCATCAGAGTATGTTCTGGCCCATCCCTATGATGTTCAGCACTGTGGCCAGGGTTTCACCGTTCACGATGGCCCGTGGTCAGAGGTGGACATCTGGTTACCTATCAGAAAAGCGAACACAGCATGCAGACCCCAGAGAGTTGTCAGCATGAGTGAAACATCACAGCTGAGATCCCGGCAGACCCTGGCAGTGCCAAAATCAACAACGCCCCAAAGACTGCCAAGACAACTAGCCATTTTGTCGGCCCAGCCAACCACAGTATACGAGGAGGAATAAGTATGAAAGAGACGATTGTTGAACAGCCATCCATGATCATTGTGGGAGTTGTGGGTTCTGGGGCCGATGCGGCCACCATCGACATAGCCGACCTGTGGGAGTACTTCGAGAGGCATCCTGTCGGCGTGGAAAACGCAGTCGAAGGCACTTGGTATGAAATCCACGCAGAACGCGAATCCGGCAGTCATTTCACTATGGTGGGAATGGAAGTTCCGGAAGTACCTACTTCTCTGCCTGCGGACATGTTCGTAAAGGTGCTCCCTGCAGCAAAATACGTCACTTTCGTTCACCATTTCAGCGATGGCGGCTTCGCCCGGGCTTTTGAGCAGGTGTACGCGTGGCTTGAGGATTCCGAATACGAGCTGGCTCATCAGTACGACCTACAGTGTTACGATGACAGGTTCAAGGGACCAAGTGATCCTGAGTCGGCGCTGGAAATATGGGTACCAATCGGACGAACCACAGAATCAGCGGTGTGATGCGGCTTATGGGGATGAAACCGGCAGTTTAGCTCAGAGGACCGCCTGACTGGCCACTACCTCAAACTGGATATCGACCACAAGCTGGTCATCGAAGTCATGGTACTCATCGGTGATTTCGGCGATCTCCACCGAGTACCCGCCGCTTCCCAGGTGACCAGAAGGCACAGGGTGTCGTCGATCTCTCGGGCCTGAGCAAACAGGAGATCCCGTGAGCGGTCAGTCCACTGCTGGGCGTCATCCCGGGGTTACTTACCGGCGGTCAGGTCATCCCTCCCCCTGGGTTCCTCCCATATCATGTGCCCGTCGTCGAAATATTCACCCTCAACCAGGACCTGCACCTCATCCACCGTAGGG
>PWGR01000048.1 GCA_003554565.1 Clostridia bacterium | reverse complement strand
CCGGGTGAGCGGCAGATCGTTGTTCAATCCCCGGGAAAATAAGAACTGGTGCACATCCAGACCCGTGTGCAGGAAGGAGGTCGCACACCCGTTGAGAAACAGCCGCCACATCCGGACGAATCGCTCACCGTACTTCTCCCGAACCCGATCTGTCACCTGCTCGTAGTTCTCAGCCCAGCGCTCTGTGGTCATGGCGTAGTGCAGACGCAGGCTCTCAGCATCCAGCAGATGGAATGAATGCTCAGGCAGCTGCCATAACACCTCTCTTACTGAAGGGATATATCCCCATGGGAAGATATACTTCTCAAGCCAAGGGTTGGATGGATCCTCTTGCAGATGGGTCAGAGTGTGAAGTAGAGACAGTCCCCCCGGCCGCAGCATCTTTCGCACCGCTTTGAAGTACTCTGGTATATGCTCTCTCCCCACATGTTCAAACATGCCGATGCTGACTATCTTATCGAAAAACTCACCTTCGGTTGCCAGGTCCCGGTAGTCGGCCAGCCGGACTTCTACCTGGTCGCCCAGTCCGGCAGCGTCGATGCGTTTTTGCGTCTCCCTGACCTGCTCCTCGCTCAGCGTGATGCCGAGGGCCCGGGCGCCGTAATCCTGGGCGGCGCGTACGATCAGATGCCCCCATCCGCTTCCAATATCCAGGAGGCGTTCACCCTCAACCAGCTGCAGCTTGCGCAGGCTGTGGTCGATTTTTTGCAGCTGGGCCCGGCGAAGGGAATCGTCTGGGGAGCGGAAGTAGGCGCAGGAGTAGCTCATGGTCTCGTCCAGCCATAGCCGGAAGAAGTCATTGCCCAGATCGTAGTGCTGCTGCACTCCATCTACCTGCTCCTCCTCGCCGGCATCCTGCTGCCGTTGAAGGAACTGATCTCGGATTTCCTCCCGGTTCCCCTGCAGAAGATTCGATTCGTCCATCATCTCGATTCCCATTCGGAACACGTCGCGCAGATCGCCCTCAATATCGATGATTCCGTCCATATATGCTTCGCCCAGTTCCACCATGGGGGAGGAGCGAACCGCGCCCAGGTCCAGCGGCTCATTCAGGATCAATCGGAAGCGGGGCTCTCCCCCTCGGTCATCTCCATAGCTGTGGGTCTGCCCGTCCGGATACGTCACAGTAAAGGGCGGTCCGCTGGCCCGTCGCAGGACAGAGTGCAGGAGAGTTCTCTGCAGCATCTTCTCGCAACCTCCATTTCTGATAACTCGCCTGATGCCATCAAGTAGTTTCTTCGGGATCAGCGGACCGGACTCCTCCGGTTCATGCCCCGACGATGAGACCGTTCCGTCGCCGGTTGCCGCCCGACGAGGTGGGGTTGCTCATCAGGTAATGCCGTTTCTTTGCCGTAGATCCTTGTCTGCCCCCTGCGACAGGTCCCGCCACCGTTCAGATGTCTCGTCGAGATGCTCTGCCGTTTCGCCCTCCAGTGAACTATCTGCTCCATCGTGTGTTGCCGCCGCCTCCGTCTCTGCGATAATCTCTCGCAGTGCCTGAGGATTATCGATGAAGGGGCAGGGAGCGAGCAGGTTGTCATTGAATGGCTGTCTGTCAGCGAAAGCTTCAAATAACGGACTGCCCAGAGCATCGGCCAGAGGGGTTTCGTTGATGTTGTCTATGGCAAAATGAACGAAGCCGCAGGGCTCCACATCACCGGCGGCGTTGATGTGAGCGTACAGGCGCCCTCCTGCAATGCAACCTTCAACCTGGTGACCATCGTTCCAGAAATCGACCATTGCCATGGGGTAGGTGGCCCTGAGTTCTCTCATCCGCTTCACCATCCACAGCCGTTGTTCTGGGGTGACCATGAGCTGCAGGTCGGGACTTCTCCCGATGGGTATGTAGTGAAATACCCAGATGTACAGGACACCACGTTCATTCAGAGGTGCCATGAAGTCATCGGAGTACAGCTCCCGCACATTTTCCCGCGTAGCGGTAAGAGATGCACCGAAAGGTATGCCGCGTTCGGAGCAGCGCTCCATGGCCGTGATCACCTGGTCAAAGGTACCGTTGCCTCGCCGGGCATCGGTCCTTTCCCGACCTCCCTCCAGGCTGAAAGCGGGTGTGAAGTTACCCAAGCGGGCCATCTCGTCCGCCATCTGGTCGTCGAGCAGTGTCCCGTTGGTATAGGCCATGAAGAACATATCGTTGTGTTTTTCCATCAACTCGAGCAGATGGGGATAGATGAGTGGTTCCCCACCAGAGAGAGTAACCCAGTATATGCCCAGCTCCTTCATTTCGTCGAATAGTTGATCGAGTCTCTCTGGGGAAATTCGATCGCTCTGTCCGTATTCGCCCGCCCAGCAGCCGGGACATCGCAGGTTACACGCAGATGTGGGGTCGATCTGCAGCGTAGTGGGAACCCGGAGACCGGCTTCAATTTTCCTCCGGCGGATGGGAGCGGTGAGAAAGAGTGAGTTCAGCACCCATGTCGCAAACAGCGTCTCCACCACATCGGGGTTCTTCAGGAGTCGACGGAGTTTCTGGGTGACCCGCGGATCCTTGTTTACTCGTTCCGAAATTGCTTCAATTGCCTGACGATAAGTCGAATCCTGGGTAAAGCGGGACGCTACGTTGAGAATCTGATGCATTGTCTCTTCCGGGTTACGCTGTGCTCGTCGAAGAATTTGACGAAACCCCAGCTGGGCCAGCTGCCTTTCAATCCTCACCTTTGCATCCAGGGTCATCTCGCCCATCTCCTTTCAGTATATCCTATGGATGGACCCGTGTAGGAGTACACCTGCGGGACAGCGGGGACCACTCCTCTCCGTGTGAGTGAGTACTTACTTACATGTTAAGGGGGTGCGATTGAGCCGTCAAGAGGAGAAAGGCGAATGGAATGTGTAAGATTCGCATCACATGTGTAATAATGAAGGCACGGTGACGAGCAGTGCTGTTGGTCGGCAGTATAGCAAGAAGGCATACGAAGGGACTGCTGCTCAGGTTCACTGAATGTAGAAAGGAGCATCTACATGCAGGCCAGGCGCATTCTGGTGATTGTCGTGGTTTTTATTGCCGCCGTGTCGGCCGTTTTATCTTTTTACCTGCTTGAGCGTGAAGAGACCCGACGGGTGGCCGCCGAGCGTGTGGTTGTGGTCAGCTTCAGTGGCCCCATCATGGAGACACGGCCCCTTGGCATGACGGGCGCCATAACCCCGCAGGACGTAAGGAGGGCCCTGAGCACTATTGCAGACGACAGGAGCATTGATGCTGTCGTCATGCGGATAGATACCTCGGGCGGTTCGGTCGCCGCATCACAGGAGATTTCGTCCATGGTCGAGGATTTTCACCTGCCAGTTGTGGTGTCCATGGCGGATATGGCGGCCTCGGGAGGTTACTACATTGCCGCTGCATCAGACGGGATCGTGGCGCATCCTGGCACCATGACCGGCTCTATAGGGGTTATCCTTACGGTCATGAACCTCGAGGGACTGTATGAGAAACTGGGCATAGATGTGGAGGTCATAAAGTCAGGCGAGCATAAGGACATGATGCAGCGTGCGCTGACTGAGGAGGAGAGAGGCATTCTTCAGGAGCTTTCTGACGAGGCTTATGGTCAGTTCGTCGATCACGTGGCCGAGAGCCGGGACATGGATCCCGCGCGGGTGCGGGAACTGGCCACGGGGGAGATTTTTATGGGCAGCCAAGCTTACGAGCACGGGCTGGTTGATGAGTTGGGGGGCGAAGAGGAGGCGATACAGCTGGCTGGTGAAGTGGCGGGCCTCAATGATCCTGAGCGTTACGAACTGCCATCGCCCTCGCCGTTTCAGCTTCTGCATTGGCTGGCGGTTGATGCCCGCTCCGCCCTTTCCGGACTTCTCTTGCCGGAGGAGATGCGCTGGATCGAGATGTTCGAGGAGTACATTTATCCCCGGATCAACTACTGAGCGTTTGGGGGCGTGCTGATGTGATGGAGAAAGTGCTTGACTGGCTGTATGGCGTATTGGTATCGCCGTCAGAGGTGTTTCGCAGGCTTTCGGAGGAGCAGCCGGTGCGGCCCGCCGGGCTGTTGCTCCTCCTGCTGGCGGTGCTGACTTCTGCGGCAGGGCCGTTTGATGTGACAGAAGAATTCTTGGGGATTGAGATACCCCGCGTCTGGATGTTCCTGGGCAGCGCGATCGGCACCTTTGTCGGCTCGGTGGCTCTCATGGGAGCCGTGTTTGCAGTCTCTGCCGTGTTCGGGGGAACGGGGGGTTTCGCCGGGATGTTTTCCGCAGTGGCCTTCGCCCAGTTTCCGGCTATGTTTGGTGTTCCGGCGGGTTTGCTGAGCAGGGTGCCGGGTGCGGCGGCGATCGGTGGTCTGCTCTCCTTTGGTGTTGGAATGTGGACTTTCATCCTCAGTGTGATTGCACTCCGGGAGAGCAGGGAGCTTTCAACCGGCATGAGTGTTCTCAGCTATGTAACAGCTGCGCTGGCCTTCATCATTGTAGTTGCCGTGATGGTGGTAGTTGCCCTGCTGCCGATGCTTTAGAACTGCGCCGTCACTGCCCGGAGAGGGGGGTGGCGGGCAGCTCGGCCCACCACCGGAGCCGACAGGCTGCCGTATCGGTGCGTGGGCTGAGCTGCGTATTGACGTCTTCAGGAAACGCGGTCGCCCCGGTAACGCAGGACCCGTCCGGGCCTTTCTTCCCGCAGCGCAGTTCCGCGCTGCACAATCTGTTGCCCGTTCACATACACTGCCCGCACTCCCGATGTCAGGTCTGCCGGGTCCTGCAGTGTGCTGTTGTCGGTTATGCCCTCCTCGTCGAAAATAACCAGATCTGCCCAAAAACCCGCCTGCAGTACGCCCCGATTT
>PWGR01000246.1 GCA_003554565.1 Clostridia bacterium | reverse complement strand
GGAGACTCGACGCTGGTCAGGTAGGGGTGCTCTCCCCCCCATACGGAAAGAGCATCCTCCGTCCGCCCCCCGGAGGTAGAGTGATAGACTGCCTCAATCGGCTCCCCCTCATACGTCACCACCACCCCCTCGGTGGCTGACACCGCCTCTTCAATCCGCCGGCGGTGGCTCCAGTACGAAAGCCAGCCCCAGCGATCCCTCATCTTGTCCGCACCTATCCAGGCCTGGTCATAGTCGGGGTCATCGGAAATATCAGCATCGGCACCGGCCGCGGTTCCTGACCCGCCAAGTTTGCGCAGCCGGGACACGGCGTAGGTTCGGGCCAGCACCGCCTGGGCCTTGAGAGCCTCAGGATGAAAGCTGGCCGGCATCTCAGCCGCGACGACTCCCACCAGATATTCTTCCAGCGGCATGGCCTCCACCCGGCCGGAGCCGGACATGGCAACCTCAATTGTGAGCTGGCGCACGTCAGCGGGAGGAGGAGCCGCAGGCTCCTCTCGCTCCTCGGGTGGCGCGGGCGGATCGGGAGCCGTGGGCCCCGGCAACCCCCGCATCATCGCCCAGGGAATGAAGATGATGACGATGATCAGAAGTAAGAGGAAACTGATAAAGATATGGCGCAAGCGAACCCCTCTTCCGCAGTAGATCTCTTCCTCAATCCCTATGCGCGAAAGAGGGGTGTGATGCCTGAGAAAAGGGTGGTGCAGCCGAACGGCTGCACCAGAAGTCTGTTCAGTCGCCGGCCGATTCCTCGCGATAGGCACCGGCGGCCTTCAGGCGGGCCACCGCCCGCTCGATGGCAGCCCGTGCCCGCAGTGCATCCACGTCCTCCGAATCGGTCTCCAGCCGGCGCTCCGCCCGCTGCAGCGCCTGTCGGGCACGATCGATATCGATCTCATCCGGTCTTTCAGCCGCGTCAGCCAGCACGCTGATCTCATTTTCGGCCACCTCGACGAACCCCGCGCTGACCGAAACCATGTGTCGCTGGCCGCCCTGTTCTCGCCGGTACGATAACACGCCGGCACTCAGAATGCTGACGAGGTGAATGTGCCGCGGCAGGATACCGATATATCCCTCCGTAGTGGGCACAACCACGTAGGCCGCCCGGTCCCGCAGGACCTCCCCCTTAGGGGTGGTTATAATCAGTTGCAGATGTCCGGAATCAGTCATCGGCGGCCTCCTCCGCGAGCTCCTCGCCTTTCTTCACCGCCTGATCGATTGAGCCTACCATGTAGAAAGCCTCCTCCGGCAGCTGATCGTGCTCACCGGCGAGGATCTGGGAGAATCCTTCCACTGTCTCCTCGATCGACACATACTGCCCCGGAAGACCTGTGAATACCTCAGCCACGAAGTTCGGCTGGGACAAAAACCTCTCGATCTTTCTGGCCCGCTGCACGGTCAACTTGTCATCGTCGGAGAGCTCGTCAATACCCAGGATGGCGATAATATCCTGCAGGTCCTTGTATCTCTGCAGCACTCGCTGCACGTCCCTCGCCACCTGGTAGTGATCCTCACCGACTATGGCAGGTTCCAGAATCCTCGAGGTGGAGGTGAGCGGGTCCACAGCCGGGTAGATACCGCGCTCCACGATTGCCCGCTCCAGCTGGACAGTTGAGTCGAGGTGAGCAAAGGTGGTCACCGGCGCGGGGTCGGTGTAGTCGTCAGCCGGGACATAAATGGCCTGTACGCTGGTGATCGAGCCCCGTCGGGTACTGGTGATCCGTTCCTGCAGGTTGCCCATCTCGGTGGCGAGCGTGGGCTGGTATCCTACAGCCGAGGGCATGCGGCCCAAAAGTGCGGAAACCTCCGATCCCGCCTGGGTGAACCGGAAAATATTGTCGATGAACAACAGCAGATCGCGTCCGTCTTCCTCGCGGAAGTACTCCGCCATGGTCAGCGCCGCCAGCCCGGTGCGGAAACGCGCTCCGGGCGGCTCATTCATCTGGCCGAACACCAGGGCCGTCTTGTCCAGTACGCCCGAATCCTGTAGCTCATTCCAGAGGTCGTTGCCCTCCCGGGTACGCTCTCCAACCCCGGCAAACACAGAGAACCCACCGTGCTCGTACGCGACGTTGTGGATCAGCTCCATAATCAGGACCGTCTTGCCCACACCGGCGCCGCCGAATAGACCGACTTTTCCTCCCCGTGCGAAGGGACAGATCAGGTCGATTACCTTGATTCCGGTCTCCAGCATTTCCGTCGCGGGGTCCACATCCGCCACGTTGGGGATGGAACGGTGAATAGACCAGCGCTCTGCATCCTCGGGGTCCTCACCGCCGTCTATAGCGCTGCCGGTTACGTCGAACATCCGGCCCAGCACGTCCTCGCCCACGGGGACGGTGATAGACTCGCCAGTATCGACGACTGCCGTCCCGCGGACCAGCCCGTCCGTCGAGTCCATGGCGATGCAACGCACCACATTGTCCCCCAGCTGGTGGGCAACCTCCAGAATCAGATCGTTCTCGTCGTCCGGTCGCTCGATCGACAGGGCATTGTAAATGTAGGGAAGATGCCCGCCTGCGAAAGCCACATCAACTACCGGCCCGAGGACCTGGACAACTTCACCGAATGTCTTGTCTTCTGATGCATCCACTCTTTCTTCCGCCACAAATGCTCCCTCCCTATTATCCGCCGCGCTGCTGGGCCAACGCCTCGGCTCCCCCGGCGATCTCGGTGATCTCCCGGGTGATGACTGCCTGGCGCGCTCTGTTGAACTGTCGTGTCAGGTCCTCTATGAGTTCACCAGCATTATCCGTGGCGCTCTTCATGGCCGTAACCCGGGCACCGTGCTCGCTGGCCTTGGCTTCCGTGAGAACCTTGTAGACGCTGTTGTGCACATAACGCGGGATCAACTGCTGCAAGATGGTCTCTGCACCTGGTTCGTAAATGTACTGGCCCGTCGGTTCGGGATGCTCCTCGTCATGGAAATCTTCCAGGGGCAGCAGCTTCATGACTTCTACCGGATGAATGAACACAGACTCAAAACGGGTGTATACCAGCCTGACTTCATCCACGCTCCCGGCAGAGTACTGCCGCATGGCTATCCGGCCAATGTCCTGGGCCAGCCCGTGGTTGGCTTCCTCCCCTACACCGGTAAACTGGTCGTAGACATCAAACTCGCGCCAGCGGAAGTAGTCACGCCCCCTGCGGCCCACAGTAATCAGGCGAACCTGCGCGGAATCACTGAGCTCGCGAACTTCACTCTCGGCCCGTTTCAGGACGTTGTTGTTGTAGCTCCCACATAGTCCCCTGTCTGCACTGAAGACTATGACCATAACGCGCTCGACTGGACGACTCTGCAGAAGCGGCGACTCCACGTCATCCGCCGCCCCCCGGCTGACCAATCTCCGCATGAGTTGGAGCAGCGACTCGCTGTAGGGGCGCGCGGCCTGCACCTGGCCCTGCGTCCGGTAGAGTTTGGTCCGGGCCACCAGCTCCATCGCACGCGTAATTTGACGGGTGTTGTCAACCGCCCTTATCCGGCGGCGAATTTCTCTCGGATTCTCGGCCACTTTGGACTGGGATCCTCAGATGGACCCCAGGCTTTCACCTCCTCGGCGGATGACTCAGGACCCCCTGCGTCCCGAGCCGGCATTGCCTTCTCCCTCACGAGATTTCTTGAAATCAGCAATGATATCATCCAGTGTGTTGGCATCGTCGTCCTCCAGCTCGCCCGTCTCCCGCAGCCGGTCCACGAAATCCGTGTGATGGGTGCGAATATGCCCGATGAAGTCCCCCACAAAGCCCGGGACTTCCTCCACATCGGTGTCATCGAGTTCACCATTTACCGCGAGATAGACGCTGAGGACCTGCTCTTCCACCGGCATGGGGTCGCGCTCACCCTGTTTTAAAACTTCAGTCGTCCGTTCTCCCCGGGCCAGCCGGGCCTGCGTGGCCTGGTCCAGATCAGAACCGAACTGGGCAAATGCCTCCAGCTCGCGATACTGCGAGAGGTCGAGGCGGAGTCGTCCGGCAACACGTTTCATCGCGGGTATCTGTGCCGCACTTCCCACCCGCGATACCGACCGGCCGACGTCGACGGCGGGACGTATCCCGGAGTAAAACAGGTCCGACTCCAGGAAAATCTGCCCGTCGGTGATGGAAATCAGGTTCGTGGGAATGTAGGCACTGATGTCACCCCCGTGCGTTTCGCAGATCGGAAGCGCGGTCAGTGAGCCACCGCCCATCAGCTCCTCATTCAACTTGGCCGCCCGCTCCAGCAGGCGGGAGTGAGCATAAAAGATGTCGCCCGGGTATGCTTCTCTTCCAGGCGGACGGCGCATCAAGAGCGACATCTCCCGGTACGCCCAGGCGTGCTTGGTCAGGTCGTCGTAAATGAGCAGCACGTCCCGACCGTGTTCGTACATGAAATATTCGCCGATGGCGCAACCCGCATATGGGGCAATGAAAAGCTGCGGCGCCGGCTGGCTGGCCGTGGCCGAAATCACGATGGGGTGATCCATTGCGTCATCACGTTCCAGGGCATCCACCACCGATGCCACTGTGCTGGCCTTCTGCCCGACAGCTACGTAAACACAGATCACATCACTGTCCTTCTGGTTGATGATGGTGTCAATTACCAGTGAAGTCTTGCCAGTCTGCCGATCACCAATTATCAGCTCTCGCTGGCCCCGGCCTATGGGAATCATGGAGTCAATGGCCTTCCAGCCCGTCTGCAGTGGAGTGTTAACCTCCTCGCGGTATATCACTCCCGGGGCTTTCACCTCGACCGGTCGTGAGGTCTCTGTATCGATCGGCCCCTCGGCATCTATCGGCTCCCCGAGGGAATCCACGATACGGCCCAGCATTGCTTCCCCCACCGGG
>PWGR01000243.1 GCA_003554565.1 Clostridia bacterium | reverse complement strand
TTGTTCCTGCTCATATTTGAGGTTCTCCTCGTTGCCTCCTCGACGGTGGTGCTGTTCACGGGAGTACCCCAGCTGTTCCTGCGGGGTTTCCGCGTTGGTGAGGTCGATGATTCTACCGCGGTCGCGGCGGCGGCGATATCCGGCGGATTACTCCTACTGGGCACGCGGGGCTTTCAGCTTGCCGGTCTTCATGTGAGCTGGGTAATGGCTGTTGCCACGGTATTTCTGTTCTCCAGTGGAGGCCTGTGGGGAGGTATTGGAGCGGGAGCGGCGGTGGGAGTGACATTTGGACTTGCCGCTGAGTTTGATCCCACGCTCGCCATTTTGCTTGCAGCTTCTGGCGCCAGTGCTGGTCTCCTCTCACAGTTTGGTTGGTGGGCCGCAGTTGTGGGGTTCAGCGTCATCTTCGTTATGTTCGGCATTATCTCGGACTCGCTCATTCTGCCGGGCCCCTGGGAGATGCTCATTGCTCTCGGATTGTATCTTCTTTATCCCCTCTCCCCGAAGGCGCCGGCCGCCGCAGAGATAGCTGCCACGGCGGACCCGGGACCTGCAGAAGACCGGCGCGGCCGCATTCGGGGACTGTTCGATCGGCTGCAGGAGTCATCTCGCCGTCGCGATTCGCATGATCAGACAGCGGCCCCGGAAAAACTGGTCTCTTTTGCCCGCGCCTTTCGTCGAGTCGCAGAGTCGTTCAGCGAGGGTTCGGAGACGGACGACGATATCGTGATCCGCCGGGACCGTACGGCCCAGCTGGTGGAGGAGATCGGCAGGAGAGTGTGCGGTACCTGCGACAGCTATTCTGAGTGCTGGCAGAATCAGTTCCTCGGGACCTATCACCTGCTATCTGAGTTGCTGGCCTGTTTTGAGATGGCCGGTGAACGAAGTCTCGAGAAGCGTTGCAGTGAGCTGCGTCAGCGTTGCGGCTCGAGGACAGACGAGGTGCTGGAGGTGGCGAGATATACCTGGCAGATTCAGAGGATGGGAATCAAATGGGCGAGTCAGTTTGCCGAGGCGAGAGACCTGGCGGCCACCCAGCTGCGCGGACTTGCAGACATTATGGAGGACTTTGCGGCAAATGGCGAAGGTGATCGACATCAGAATGCATCTAATGGGCGGCGGCTGTGCTACCAGGCGGGAGTGGCCCAGGTGGCCCAGGGAGGCAGCGGATCCTCGGGGGATTCCCATCTGATCCGCAGACTCGGTGGCACGGAGCTGGTCGTGCTGTTGAGTGACGGAATGGGCTCGGGGGATCGAGCCCGGCGGGAGAGCCGGGCGGCACTTTCGCTGCTGGAGGAGTTGATGCAGTTGGGGCTTGACCGGGGCGTGGCGCTGCGCACTGTGAACTCAGTCCTCCTGCTGCGCTCCTCTGAGGATACCTGTGCCACGGTGGATATGATGTCATTGGATTTGGTTCGAGGAGAAGCCGAGTTCACCAAGATAGGGGCAGCGCCTACCTTCATAAAGCGTTCAGGTGAGGTGATAAGCATCCCGTCACAGAGTGTTCCCATCGGAATTCTTGACGAGTTGGCCCTGGACACCACTCAGATGTGCCTGGATGATGGTGACCTCGTGGTCATGGTTACAGATGGGGTTATGGATGCCCTCGGTTCTCTGACTGAGACAGACAAGACCCGCTGGATCCGCCGCTTCCTGCGCTCTGAGCGGTTCGATGACCCGGAGGATCTGGCTACCTCCCTGGTTGCCCGCACTGCCTCGCTCTGCCCGGATGGATTTCCCGACGACATGAGTGCAATTGCCATCGAGCTGCGCGATCGTACCTGAGACCCTGCCTGGGCTAGCCAATTTACCCGGACCTCGCCAGCACAATCTGCCCTGCGGGCCTCTCCAGCCGGTGTTCGACCGGGGTCATATGTATGTTATAATTTGGTTGGAGGGTAAGCGAGGCGGTAATTTTGGCCACAGAATCTGTTGTCAGTGAAGTTGAAAAATTCATGCGTTCCTCGTGTCGAATCCAGCGAGAATCCCACGTCCTTGTGGGGCTGTCGGGCGGTCCTGATTCCGTTGCGCTGGCGGAAATACTGCGGTACCTGCAGGCTGAAGTCAGTGCTGTTCACGTTAACCATCGCATGCGGGGCGAGGAGTCGGATGGGGACGAACAATTTGTGCGGCACTTGACCCGGCAGTGGGAGATGCCGCTGCACGTGCATCGGCTGGCCTGCTCGCCATCGTCGGAGGAGAAGGCACGGGATGCCAGACTGGGCATTCTCAGTGAGCGATGCGCGGCGATCGGCGCTGACGCGGTCGCCCTGGGACATCACCGCGATGACCAGGCGGAAACCGTGCTGCTTAACCTGCTGCGCGGTGCGGGTACCAGGGGGTTGAGAGGTATACTGCCGCGCCGCGGGTTGTTTGTGCATCCGCTTCTGGAGTTGTCCAGGGAGGAGATCGTCCACTACCTGCGGGAGCGCGGGCTGACATACCGAATTGATTCGAGCAATCGGCGCCCCGAATTCCGGCGGAATCGCCTGCGCTTGGAGTTATTTCCCTACCTGAAGGATCATTTCAACCCCCAGGCGGAGAAAGTGATGGCTCAATCTGCAGAGATTTTGCGAGCTGACGAACAGTTTCTTGCCTCCGAGGCCGGGAAGGCTTTCCGGCGGTGTGCCTGTGTGCGACGGGATGACCGGGGTCACGACGCCAGGGCTGTTCATCTTGCAAGAGAGGAGTTTCTGCAACTTCCCCTGGCTATGCAGCGCAGGATACTGCGCCTGGCAGTGCGGGTGATCAACGGAACAGAGGAGGATCTCACTTACGCCAACGTAAGCGAATCATTGGAGATAATAGCGCAAGGCGGCACCGGAAGTCGACTGCAGCTTCCCGGTGGCTTGCGGCTGGTCAATGAATATGCGAGCATTTATTTGAGCGGCAGGGCGCAGGCTGGCGAGGGATCCTGGTCCCCGGCCGTCTTACCTGTACCGGGTCAGCTGATCCTTCCCGGTCTTGGCCGGGTTGTGTCCCGCATACTGACCGGCCGTGCAGCCCGCCGTGTACGGGCAGCGCTGCTTGGCGCTGATCCACCGTCCCTTGTTAGGCATGCGTTCATCGATTATAATAAGGTGGACTTGCCCATTTGGATGCGGAGTTGGCGCGCTGGGGACCGCATCAGGCCGCTCGGGTTGTCCGGGGAAAAGAAGGTGCAGGATCTCTTTGTGGACGATAAGATTCCCCGGCGCCGCCGGCGTAGGATTCCCCTCGTATTCTGCAGCGACCGTATTGCGTGGGTGGTCGGCGTTCGGCTCGCAGAGGAATATCGGGTCGACAATGAGACGAAACAGATTTTACATCTGTGGTTCGATCATACTTGGCCGACATCCCGATGATATCGGCCATGTTTATTTCCGGTAGAGGAGGACGAGAATGAGATGGACCCGGATCTTCCATAGTGTGGCCTTCTATCTGGTGCTGCTGTTTCTGGTGCTGACTGTGGTCCAGTATTTGGCCGGACAGGAAGAGGCCCCGGTCGGCTACTCCTACTCGCAGTTTCTCAATGCGGTGGAGGATGATCGGGTGGCCTCACTGGATATTACCTATCAACAGGGTGGAACCGGCCACGCCGAGGGAGTCCTCGACGATGGCACCGAGTTTGTCACTACGGTGCCTACCAATGATCCCAAGCTGTTTGAGGTACTGCGGGGGCACGGGGTGGATCATCAGGTGCACGAGCCCGAGCAGGGTGCTTGGTGGATGGCTCTTCTGACCAGTTTCCTTCCCGTTCTGCTGGTAATTGGCGCATTTTTCTTCATCATGCAGCAGAGCCAGGGCGGCGGTAACCGAATGATGCAGTTTGGCAAGAGCCGAGCCCAGATGCACACCCCGGAGCATGCTCCGAAGGTGACCTTCAATGATGTGGCAGGAATTGATGAGGTCAAGGAAGAGCTGGAAGAGGTAACAGATTATCTGAAACATCCAAGAAAATATATCAAAATCGGGGCAAGGATCCCCAAAGGTGTTCTCCTGGTCGGTCCGCCGGGTACGGGAAAGACGCTCGTTGCCCGGGCGGTGGCCGGTGAAGCCGGAGTGCCTTTCTTTAACATCAGTGGTTCTGACTTCGTGGAGATGTTCGTCGGTGTCGGCGCATCCCGTGTGCGCGATCTCTTTGAACAGGCCAAGAAGAATGCACCGGCTATTGTCTTCGTTGACGAGATCGATGCAGTCGGACGGCAGCGGGGAGCAGGCTACGGAGGCGGGCACGACGAGAGAGAACAAACCCTGAATCAGCTTCTGGTTGAAATGGATGGTTTTGGTGTAAATGAGGGCATAATCGTCATGTCGGCCACTAACAGGCCCGATGTTCTCGATCCAGCCCTGCTGCGTCCCGGGCGTTTTGACCGCCAGCTCACCCTACACCGGCCTGATTTCCGCGGCCGCAAGCGCATTTTCGGGATTCACCTGCGCGGTAAGCCGCTGGCGGACGATGTCAAGCCGCAGATTCTGGCCCGCCGGACACCCGGGTTTACCGGTGCGGACATTGAGAATACGGTCAACGAGGCAGCCCTTCTGGCCGCCCGGAGGAACAAGACTGAAGTGGACATGAACGATTTCGAGGAAGCTGTGGACAGGATAATGGCTGGTGGACCGGAGAAGAAGAGCGCGGTCATCAGCAAAAAGGAAAAAGAGATTGTTGCATATCACGAGGCCGGACACGCCCTGGCCGCGGACCTGTTGACACACACCGACCCGATCCACAAGATCTCCATCATACCCCGCGGCGGAGCACTGGGTTATGTGCTGCAGATGCCTCTTGAGGATCGCTATCTGGTGACCAAGGAGGAGATCATAGACCGGGTTACCATGGCTCTGACGGGTCGGGCAGCGGAGGAGATG
>PWGR01000298.1 GCA_003554565.1 Clostridia bacterium | reverse complement strand
CTCATATATTCACTTTCAGGTTCTTCATTTTATCGCAACAATCAGAATCGTGCAAGAGAGCGGTTTTCTAGTAATTGCGCTGGATGCGGTTGCCGCCTGCAGATCGGAATCTCCCCCATGTCATGGAAAATTGCCCAGTCTATGGCGGCGCCTGGCATCACGTGCCAGATCTCCGCTCGTGAGCCATCAATTTGTGCGCCTTTTCTACAGTACGGCCGGCTCTTAGTATACGGGGCATATATTGGTAATCGCTCTGCTGCATCTTTTGTGCATACTGAGATGCATATTCTGCGTCACTTTCTCGAATCCTCCTTCAGTCCAAACATTCCCGGAATCCCCGAAACGTCGCATTGACATCGGGGAAAAACTGCCTGACAATGAGTGTGATTAACGCCCGAATCATACTAACAGCAATGCATGGGAGCGTGAAACCACATGCCTTCAAGCAATCGAGGCAATCGTGCTGGATCAGTCGAAGATCGCACCGCCCTTTTCTCCGAAATTGCGGACAAGATCATGCATCGAGATGCGTTTGTACCGGTAAAGCTCGAGCGCCTCGGCGTCGACGTCCGGGAAGCAATGCTCCGCTTTCGAGATGAGATGATCAACGCCGACACCGACGAGAAGCTGTTCTACACTCTGTTGAAGATTAACAACGCACGTAAGGACCCGCATGTTCCCGTGCATTTAGTTCCGGGGGGACTCCGCCCGGAAGGAGTAGAGTCCACCTGTGAGTCGCGGCGAGTAGATCATCTGGACATCAGGCAGGCCCCTATTCACTTTGCGGTCGATTATGGGAATCCGAACGAGTACTCACTGTTCGTCGCCGACTACGGAGACCGCGTGGAGCAGTCAGCCGGGGAGTGCATGCCGGAGATCGGGGA
Source organism: Clostridia bacterium (assembly GCA_003554565.1). Lineage (GTDB taxonomy): Bacteria > Bacillota > Sulfobacillia > SLMV01 > SLMV01 > PWGR01. The sequence continues at coordinate 3,970 of PWGR01000298.1, read as the reverse complement.
CGAGCTCGTGGCAGTCAACGATCAGTCCTTTGCCGATTATCTGGTCTGCATTGAACCTTACAACCGATACGCTACTTTTGAAGGTTTTTGGTGGCGCATGGCCACCAAGGTCGCGCAGGACACCCTGGAATACCCTCCACACTTCCGAGGGGACGGAGTTTCCTTCACGCTACGTGGCCACCCTCGTGGCGAATACACCATCACGCTCCCCTATCTTGATCCAGACAGCATCACATGGCAGGGGGTCTGGAAGGAACATGGTGCCTTCCGGTATCCCGGCTTCGAGCTCCTGCTGCAGACCTCATCCTATCACTTCTACCGTCACAAAGACCGGCGTATCGTCCTCCTGGACTGGAATAAGTTTGACGAGAATCTGATGGAGAACATGGATGAACTGATGGAATTCTCTTCTGAGCATGATCTGCTCGACTGCGCCGTCATTTTCGACGCTACCCGGGCCGGAGGTGGTTCTCTGGGAGCATACGTTATCCAACGCCTCAGCCCCAAACCATTCAAGACCACGTTCGGGAATCTTCGCATCACCGACATGGTGGAGCCATTCGCGAAGATGATGCAGGAAAAAAGAGCAAGGGGCGAACACATCGCTGCTACCGTAGATGGCGGCGACTGGCTCGTTGACTGGCTGCAGACCGATGTGCAGCGGGCCATAAGGGAGGGCAAGGACTACTCCAATGACGTGCCGTTCAAGTCGTCGCACCTGCCGAAGAACTCGGACGGGGTGCTCCAGCCGGCAGAATTACATTTCACCGGGCCCATGATATGCCTTTTCAGTCCGCATGGGGGTTCTCATCTCGATCAGTTCGCAGCCATGGTGTACGACAATCAGCTGGGCTACAGTATCGGCATGCCCACAGCTGGTTACAGCAATACCTGGGAAGCAGAGGAGACCCTCTACTTCCCGACGAGCGGCCAGCCTGTGGTGAGATTTATGTACTCTATGGGGCATACCGTTCGACCGAACGGTGAACTCCTTGAGGGCAATCCCGCTCCAGTGCATGAATACATAGCCCTCACCCGCAACAACTATCATGAATACCACGAGATGCTTTTGACTCGAGCCCTAAAGCTGCTGTAATTCCGGGTGAGTTAGAAGCCTGCCGGTAGTGCCCACGCCGTCGCACACCTGGTGGCGGCGTGAGGGCACTGCAGGCATCTCCCTGCCACCTGCAGAATATGTACGGGCACCTGGCGGAGAAGATCAGAATATTTGCATGCGCTCACAGGCTACGAACGATAAATCCTCACCCATCAGCGCGTCAGAGTGATCCCAGAATACGCCTCTTGGAATCCCGTATGTGACCAAGAGCTATCTCCGCTGCCTTATCTTCATCTCGATCAATTATGGCTTTCCCCAGGCTGCTGTGTTCCTGTATCAGATTATCTACACTGGGTTGAATGGCCCTGGTTACGCGCACCATTCTGATAGAGTGAGCGATCAGCATCTCCATCGTTCTCCTGAGGAAGTCGTTACCCGTCATGGCAGCAATGTGGCTGTGAAACTCAAAGTCCACCTCGTAGTTCTTCTCCGTCGGGTAGTCGTCAAACCGGTCGATGACCTCCTGCAGCTCCTTCATGTCCTGTTTGGTCGAGGCGCTTATGGCTGAGCTCACTTCCAAACTGACGAGGGTCTCACGCATAGCAAAGATATCACCAACGTCAGATAATGCGATCTCCGCCACGTGGGCTCCGGTACCAGGGCGGATTTCCACCAGATGTTCAGAGGCGAGCTTGTGCATTGCTTCCCGTATCGGGGTGCGACCGAGATCGAACTCGGAAACAAGATCTGCTTCCCGTAGATACTGCCCGGGCTTGAGCTCCAGTGTGAGTATCGCATTCCGGAGTGCCCTGTATGCTCTCATGCTAGCCAGTTCATTCCTGGCCACGTACACTCAACTCCATTCCCTTGAAACTTGCAAACGGAAACTGTCCTGCCGGAAGGACAGTCGCGTGAGGAGAGCCCTTACTCCCTTCGCCAACCCTTTCCCCGACGATAACTCCTTCCAGCTCATGGCAGTTTCGCCTGTCATTCACCTGCATGATGCGCCGGCATCGATGGGCAACTAGGTCATCAAATGCACCTCCATCATTAACTGCAACTGCCTGAACGGTGCGGCCTCACCGGATGCGCTCCCAGGTCACTCACCGTACACGCCGCTGACTGACCCAATCGTCTTCTATCCGGAGTGCCCCCGTTAGCAGGCCGCACGGAACAAGCAGGGCGACTTCGGGATCTCTCTATTAGCATTATAATATATGCGCAGTATACATGCACGCAGAAACAATCGGCTTGCAGAGTTACACTTTATACTTCTATCCCATCGAGGGAGCTAGAGCGACCGCAATATCATGAAATTGTGCGGCATACTACCGCCAGGTCACCGGTCTACGTGCGAAACATGGTCACACTACAGTTATTTGTGTGCCAAAAGAGAGTGTACATGCTTTCATGATGATTGACGGGTCGGGGCAGCACAACCGCTCGTGCACTCCGGTTTACACGCCTGAAAGCAATATACTCAAGGCCAGAATGAAAATATTATCGGGAATATATTTTGGGAGGCACATCCTGTCTGTGCTTCCATCTTATTGCATGTGCTGGTCGGAAACGAGCAAAGCAACGGGCACAACTGCAGGGCAACCATTGCATACCCGGGCATACGCCACCGGAGGGATGTCGTTTCTTTATAGCCGGAATAAGTTGCCGGTCAAACGCGCGGACCAAAGACTGATCATTTTGGATCCTGACCCTTCCCGGCTATCCGCACTCTCGAATCCAGAGCATCTCTTATGCCATCACCTATAAGATTGAAACCGAACACGGTCATCATGATGGCAATCCCGGGAAATACGCCTACCCACCAGGATCCCCTGAGATACTCCCGTCCCTGACTGACCATCCCACCCCAGTCAGGTAGTGGGGGCTGGGCTCCAAGACCGAGAAAGCTGACCCCCGCCGCCTGAAGGATAGACACCCCCACCCGCAGGGTGGCGAAGACGATTATCGGCCCTATCACGTTGGGCACCACATGATAAATGAGTATCCTGGGATCGTTTGCCCCCAGCGCCCTTCCAGCCTCAATATACTCTTTTTCCCTGACCGACAGGGTGGATCCCCGCACCAGCCGAGCGAATCGGGGGATGCCGGATATCCCCACCGCTATCATGACGTTGTACAACCCCGGTCCGAGTATGGCCACAACAGCCAACGCCAGGAGTATCCCCGGAAAAGCTATGAGTACATCCATGAACCCCATAATCAGACGATCAATGTAGCCTCCATAAAATCCAGCTGTAAGACCGAGAGCTGTGCCGATGACCAGTCCAATAGAGGGTGGCCATAAAGGCAATCTGCAGGGTGATCCTGCCCCCCCATATAATGCGCGACGTCAACTGTCGTCCCAAATGATCAGTTCCGAGAGGAGCTTCCAAAGAAGGGCCTTCCAATCTCATTATCAAGTCCTGCTCATTATATCCTTCCGGAGCCAAGAACGGAGCAAACGCGGCCATAAAGAATACCAACAGCAGAAGAGCTCCGCCTACCCGGGCGGATTGATGACGTGACAGACGAAGCAGTACCTTCTTGTTCATGAAAGTAGACTCCTCTCCTCGTTTAATCGTATCGAACTCTCGGATCAATTACGGAGTAAGTCAGGTCCACCACTAGATTGACTATAACGTATATCAGGGCTATCAGCAGGATACATGCCTGAACGGTAGGATAATCACGGGCATGAATCGCATTGATAACCAGCGTCCCGATACCCGGCCACGCGAACACTTGCTCCGTAATCACCGCACCACCCAGCAGGACTCCCAGCTGCAGCCCCAGCAGCGTGACTACCGGAATCAGTCCATTGCGCAGCGCGTGGCGATATATCACCACACGTTCGTTGAGTCCTTTGGATCGGGCAGTACGAATATAGTCCTGATGCAGGACCTCCAACATGCT
>PWGR01000257.1 GCA_003554565.1 Clostridia bacterium | reverse complement strand
GGATACTTGGGTCGTTCTGTGAAGAGCACCCCGCCCTCTGTGCGTTGCCTTCTGATGCCAATGCTTGCGGGATCACAAGATCCCGGTCCGGATCGTGACCGCTTGAAATGCGCCCACTTTATGCCCCCGGCGGACCACTTGAAAAAGCTCCGCCGAAGTATGATGCTCCGTCGCCGGCAGAATCTCAGACATCATCTGTCTCTCCGCGGATGCGCTCCGGCCGCGGAATGGACATGTGTCTCAAGATGCGCCGATGTATATGTGTGTAGCTGCGACGGCCGGCAACAATTTGAAAGAACTCCGACAACAGGCTTCTGTCCGCAGCTATGATGCGGTGTATGAGTTGTGGGAAGCGCATGAAGATGCGCGACAGTCCCGACGCTATCTGCAGCTCACTGCCCAACATCTCGCGGATCCTGGCCTCATAAGGTTTCAAATCCGGCTCTCGCCCCTTACGGACTGACACGAGTATCTCTGCTGCCGTCTCGGCGCTGGCAAGTGCGGCGTGTATACCCTCTCCTGTGAGTGGATCGCACAGGTGAGCGGCATCCCCGATCAGCAGAAAGCGATGCCCGCTGAGGACTTCCCTTGGGCCCGTCGGTATGGGGTGACCGCGTAGATCCCGGGCGTGGGCCGGATCGAGGCCCAGGCGCCGGAGGTAGTCGTTGAAATGGCGCCGAAGAGATACACTTCCGGGCTCGAAAATGCCCGCCCCCACGTTGAGATGATCGGATTTTGGGAAAACCCACGAGTATCCCCCGGGTATGTCCCCGTAATCGAGCCGGCAGGTATCAGTTGCCCCGGCGTACTGACTGAGGGAAACCCGGCAGCGCAGGGCGGGGGCGAGGTTGGCGTCTGCCAGGCCGAGAGAGCGGGCAGTCCTTCCCGTGGCCCCGTCGGCACCCACCACGTATTGACCGTGTACTGTTTCCCCCGAAGTTTGCACACTCACGCCGTCAGTGCCGATGACCACATCTTGCACCGGAGTGCCGCATTGCACCCGTGCTCCCTTCCGGGCGGCATTGTTCACCAGGTGGGCGTCGAGCGCCCGGCGCGAGACCAGCATCACGCCGTCGTCATCTGCCCGGTAGGTGACCGGTTTATCCCCGTCAGAACACCGAAAGGTGAATTTATTGATGGTGCGTTCCACCGGGAGGCTGCTCAGATCGACAGATCTGGATAGAATCTCGAATGCTTTCGCCGAAATGGCCCCTCCGCACGGCTTGCTCCGGGGCATTTGCTGTCCTTCAATCACAAGCGTCGAGATGCCCGCATCTGCGAGCAGTCCCGCCAGGTGGGCGCCTGCCGGACCGGCACCCACAATGATGACCTCTCCCTTCATCTTACTCGCCTCCTCGAGCATCCTAGGACTTGTCTTCTTCATCCGGAACATGGATCCTCTATGACCGATGCAGCAGGAGTGCGTGGACAGCAGGATGGCCCAGCGAACCCGGAGAATGATGAGTTGAGTGCACCATTACTGCAAGGGAGGTGACTGCTGTGCAAGTGCAGTACCCCATAACATTTCTTTACTATCGCGACCTGGAGTCGGTGATCCCTTTCTACCGCGATGTGCTCGGTCTCGATCTGGAGATTGATCAGGGTTGGAGCAAGATCTTTGCTGTGCATTCGGGCAAAAGCTACGTAGGGCTGGTGGATGAATCGGCCGGGAGTATGTCATCTGTCGATGAAAAGGGCGTGTTGCTCACTTTCGTGGTGGACGATGTGGATGTCTGGCACGAACACATGGCGGCCTCCGGGGTTGAGGGCCTGACGGAGCCTAAAATGCAGGAGGAGATCGGAGTTTACTGCTTCTTCTGTGAGGACCCCGGCGGGTACAGGATCGAGATACAGAAATTTGTGTAAGAGCGGGACTGATACACCTGGTGTGCGGCTGATCGTATCAGGCGGGCGGCCTGGCCCGGGCCGTCACCCCGGGCAAGCCGCCCGTGCACCACGGTCAGCCCGTCCTGCTTGCGGCGCGCAGTACCTCCTCCGCTCTGATCTGGTTGAAGATACCGCATGGACAGAAAGCAGCCAGTTCCTCGGCTGCATCCCGGGCAGAGATTCTTCCCCTGCGAACGTCAGACAGCAGGTTTTCAACTATCCCGTCTGGTACCATGTGGTGTCCACACATGGTGGTGATCTCGAGGACGGTATATTCTGGGAGCCGGTCTGTATTGCCGAACACGCCGAGTGAGAAATTGATGGTGTGCGGCGGCACATCGGCCTTCTGACACGCTGCCAGAATCAGGTCAAGACGACCGGCAATCACCACGGACAATCCTATGTCTTTCTCGCTGATCCGGGTCAGGAAATCCGTCACCTGTTCCTTCGAGGTGAATACGCCCCGGAGCCTGGATTTGTCACCTATTCTGTCCAGCACTTCCTCTTTGGACAATGCGACTATGGGGCCAGATTTAACATCGCCCCAGTTGACCGATCCTACTTCTTCCACCACCTCAATGAATTCTCGTGCTTTTTCGGCAATTTCTTCATCATTTATCCCCTTTGATTGGTACATTAACCAGACGAAATCCTTCTCCGCTGCTGTATCGCCGCATCGGTGCAGGCTGTGTGTCATATTTGTGCCCCTTTCAACCGTCGTAAAGCGGTCGTCCCAGGCCCATATTTACCTTTCCACGCTGTGGCGTATCCAGGCCACATTCTTCAATCATGTCGAGGACGGGGGTGTTCCCGGCTTCATCAACCTGCGCCACCAGACCCAGGGAAAACACGGTGTCAATTTGTCCCTCCACTTCCCGGATAGCAGCCAGGACGGGTGGCAGGCCGTCTATCTCTACCTTGCCTTCGATGATGACTGAGAGGACGTGCAGGTCCAGTAAGTCATCCTGCAGCTTTCCGGTGTCGGGATCAATCATGAGCTTGGCCAGGGGGGTGCTGTCAGCCCCGGCAAAGCGGACTCCCGCCGCGGCAACCGCCATGGCTACTTTCTCGACGTCGTACAGGTAGCAGCCCACCCCGGGTCTACCCATGTCTATGGCGATGCCCACCTCGTGTTCTTGAAAGCGCCCGGTGACATCGTTCGTTTTGGACTCCTCGGTTCCCCTTCCCGGCACTCCTGTCTCAGTTGTGGTCTCTGAGGGATCACTTATCACGTGTTTGAATACATCCCCGAGGGACTCCAGGGGAGTTTTCTCGATGGCTCCGTGAGGGCAGGCGTAATTGCGATAACACACCCAGCATTCCACGCAGACATCCGGATCTATTTTCGCCTTGCCGTCCCCGTTGGGGAGGATGGCGTCGACATTGCAGTACGCTGTGCAGGCGAGGCATCCGATGCATTTTTCCTCATTGATCCGCACGCGATCACCTCCTTGCCAGGCGACACCTTCCATACTGGTACCGGCGAATGAGTGGAAGAATTGCCCCGATTCTTCCGGTAGCAGAGGTGGATGGCTGCCGCGTTGCTTGCTTCGAAGGTATTTCGGGAAGACCCAACTGATTCCTGCTCTCGCCTGTGCTCGCAGATCAACAGGCGAATGCGCCTGCTCCCTCGACCTATTTGCGTGGTTTGGGATGGTTCCTGGAGTACAAACAGTTGATATTGGCGTAGTGAAGTGGCGGAGGGCGGAGAGTGGCACGTAGGCTGTGTGTGCAGTTGAAGGCGAACCGGGCGTTGGAGTGCAGGCAGGAACACAGTTGGAGAGGATCAGCGCTTCTGGGACAACTCCTTTCCTCCGCGCCGCTGCACTTCCGGGCCTTTTCGTGTGCTTTGGTAGGGAGGTGAAGATGGGCAAACAAGAACTGGCCGGGCCGAAGCGCGGCCCGGCCGACAATAGCAAGGATGCTTCTGCTATATTGTCATCTCTGCCTTCTGTTCGACACTGATGCCCAGGCGCTCGAGCTCTTTTAGTGCAGGTTCATAAATATCTTTGCTGACTGGTATTCGCACACCTCGCACAGCGATATCTCCTTGAGCCAACAGGGTGCAGGCCACTGCAACCGGCAGACCCGTCGTTTGCGCAATGGAAGAGTAACCGCCGGGCTCGCCGTAATGCACGAGCGACGAGACCAACTTTGCGTTTTCGCCGTCGGCATAGCGTACCGAGTATTCGTGAGTCATGACGACCATGTCGAGTTCATCTTTCCTATACTTCAGTTTGTCGAACATCAGCTGTGATATGACGCCCCGGGGTGAGCCTTCTTCCATGGGAATGCTGTCATCCTGTAATAGTCCCAACCAGTCGATTCTCTTCATCGCCGCTGAATACTCGGGCAGTCCAAGGTGTGCAGCTAGCTGGCGCCTAACGCCGCCTGAGTCCTCCACCTCGAGCAATTTCGCCGTCAGCCCCCGGTATGTCAGATCAGCCAGGTCCACGGGTTCTTCGTCAAGGGCTCCCAGATCCACCATGGCTGCCAGCGTCTCACACCACCCCATGAAACGGTAGGTTCCCCGGAGCATACTGGTGACCTCGCCCATGCCGTACAGCTCGGGGTAGGGGAGGGAATTGCCATTTGGATAGGCCTCAAACCAGCCTGCTCCCGGTGCGTAGTCGAGGAAGTATTCTTTCATGGTCGTATCACCGGGCACGTTTACTTTGCGGCCGTCCTTGAGGTAACGGGCCGGTCGCTTAGCTGCACCCAGTGCTGCATCAGGTGCCCAGGCAAACTTGTAGCCGAATGGATTGTCGTTTGCCTCATGCGAGGGGATGGCCCCACACAAGCAGCGATACTCCTCGATAGCAGCTCCCTTGCTCCTCATTTCGGCAGCTGTCTTTGCTGCCAACATGTGATCTATTCCCGGATCCAGTCCGAGTTCTATCAGGATCAAAGTGTTCGTTTTCTTGACATGCTCATGCTGCTCTTTTACATCATCATCAGCCCCGCCCGCGGAGACCATGTGGGTGTGC
>PWGR01000216.1 GCA_003554565.1 Clostridia bacterium | reverse complement strand
TGCCGCCCATTCTCGGCGCGCTCGAGGGTCTGTCGGCCCGGGCGGGGGTGCAGGCGATATATCTGCGCACGGTACTCCGGGTCATCGCCGTTGCCTACATCGTGGATCTGGGGGCCCAGCTGTGCACTGATGTTGGGGAGGGGGCACTGGCGAAAAACCTGCAGCTGGCCGGGAAGGTAATCATCCTGACCATGGCCGTGCCGATAATTGTTTCCGTGGCAGACGTGATAATTCAGCTTCTGGAGCAGGTGTCGGGAAGTTGAGGGCGCGGCGGGTTCTCAAGATCACAGCGGGGATTGCCTGGTTGGTTATACTCGCCCCGGGAGCTGGCGCTGCAGAGGACGATGTGCTGCAGGAGCAGCTGGAAGAGCTGGAGCCCGCACCCCTGGCGGAGTTCATGGAGGACCTCCGCCGGGAGCTGGATGAGGACCTGCCGGTGATGGATCTCCCGTCAGTTGTGCAGCGCCTCCGTACCGGGGAAGCGGTGTTATCAGTCGGCAAGGTACTGAGGATTGTGCTCGGGCAGCTGGCGTCTCAGGTTCTTGTGCACATCAGCTTGATGGGACAGCTGCTGGTGCTGGCCCTTCTGTCTGCCCTTCTGACTCAGGTCGAGCGGGCCTGGGAGAAGGAAACGGTCTCAGTCGTGGCCAGGGGTGTGATCTACCTGGCGCTGACCGCGGTGGCGATGGTGACCTTTCGTGAGGCGTTTTCCGTGGCGCAGCAGACCATCTCGCGTCTCGGGGATGTTATGCTGGCCCTTCTCCCCACCATGGTCACGCTTCTGGCGGGCAGCGGGGCCTTCATCAGCGCGGCAATCTTTCATCCCCTGGTGGTCTTCATCTGTCACCTGGTCGCGCACATGGTGCGGTTCTGGATCTTTCCCCTGATTTTTGCCGGTGTGGTGCTCAGTGTGGCCGGGCAGATGACGCCGGAGCATTCTTTCGCCCGCCTGGCGGAGTTTGTGCGTAAGGTTGCGTTGTGGATGTTGGAGGGGGCCATGATCATTTTCCTGGGAGTCATGACGGTGCAGGGGGCGGCCGGCGCGGTGGCGGACGGCGTGGCGCTTCGCTCCATCAAGTTTGGGGCCAAGGCCATGATTCCCGTGCTGGGCGGAGTTTTCTCCGACGCCGGGGAGGTGGTCATGACTTCATCACTCCTTTTGAAGAATGCCGCGGGGCTGGCCGGCCTGGGAGTGGTGGCGCTCATAGCCGTGCTGCCGCTGGTCCAGCTTGTGGCCATGACCCTGACCTACCGACTGGCCGCGGCGCTGGCCGCCCCCCTGGGCGGAACGGAGATATCAGACCTTCTGGAGACCCTGGGGGATGGTCTGGTGCTGATCTCTGTGGCGGTGGGGGCGGTAGCGGTTATGTTCTATCTGACTCTGACCATCATGCTGGTGGCATCCAATGCGACGGTGATGCTGCGATGAGCGGATTTTTCGAGTACATCAGGCAGGTAATTTTTGTGGCCCTGATGGTGCAGGTTGCCCTGATGCTGGTTCCGGACGGTGAAATCCGGGGATACGTGCGGCTGGTCTGCGGCCTGCTGGTCCTGGCGGCGATCGCCTCGCCGCTGGTGCGGATCATCCCGGAGCTGGAAGATCAGTGGCGGGGCTGGGATGATAATCCACTGGCCGTTGCCCCGGGCGGCGAGGAGGCCGTCCGCACAGGTGCTCAGCAGAGGGAGGCCCTCACGGAGACGGTGTACGGAAAACGCCTGTCCGCGCTGATCGGGGAGGAAGTGCAGGGGCTGCCCGGGGTTTTCGAGGCGGGCCTGCAGGTGGAAGTGGCCGTTGAGGCGGATGCCTCCACCGGAAAACTGCACGAAGTGCGGGTCGGCCTGGGCAGGACCGACGGCGGGGATGAGGAGGATGATCGCACACACTCGGCGGTCTCTATTGCGCCGATTCGCATTGGCGACCGCGACGAAAGGGAGCCGGCCGACACGGAGGAGGAGGTTCCAGAATCCCTGCGTGCCGAGATAGCTGGACACCTGCGCCGCAGCTACGGACTGGACGAAAACGAAATCCACATCTTCTGGATGGAGGGATATGACTGATGAATCGGGATCTGACGGGTCGCTACGGTCGCTACATACCGTATGTGGTGTGCATCCTGGCTGCGGCCATATTCATCGCCGTGTTCAGCAGTTCTCCGGCAGACAGGGAGCAAGGCAGGGACGCCGATATACCCGGCGATTCACCGCTGGAGGTGCCCGACACCAGTGCCGGCGGAGTGCAGGATTCGGGCCAGCCGGGAACCGACCCCGTGTCAGCCGGTGAGAAGCTATCCGGCCGTCTGGCGGAGATTCTCTCCGGGGTCGAGGGCGTGGGACGCGTCCGGGTCGAGGTCACGCTGGATGCAGGTCCCCGCGTCAGCTATCACGAGGAGACGCGCTCCACCGACAGTGACACCGCAGAGGCCGATGCCGAGGGCGGAACGCGGGAAATTGTCGAGAGCACGGAGGAGCGCAGTCTCTCGGTGGTGCGGAGCTCCGGGGGGGAGGAGATCCCGGTGGTCCGCGAGGTCGAGCCCGGGCAGATCCGCGGGGTGTTGGTGGTGGCCGAGGGCGCATCTGACCCGCGGGTGAGGGCGGAGCTGTCCGGGGCGGTGGCCACGCTGCTGGACGTGGGTGTGCACAGGGTGACGGTGCTGGTAGGAAAGGGAGGGGAATGAGGTGAAATCAATTCATCTGGTGTCGCGCGGACGCCTGCTGTTGGGAATCGGACTGGTGGTGCTTTTGGCCTTCGTCACGCTCCTGGGGAACCTGCTCACAGATGACCGGGCCCCGGTGGACGAGGGCGAACCGCCGGAGGATGAGGAGATTGAGGTCGTCTTTCAGGAGGAGACCGACCCCCCAGCGGATGTGGGCGAGGAAGGTTTCTCCGGGATGAGACTGGACCGGGACCGGGCGAGAAGCGAGCAGGTGGACATACTGCAGGGGATAGTCAGCAACCCTGACGCCGGGGAGGATGCCCGCGCGCAGGCGGGAGATCGTCTGATCGAAATAAGTGATAGACTGGCCATGGAGGCGGAGGCCGAGCAGCTGATCATATCTTCTGCCGGATTTGCTGATGTCCTGGTGTATGTGATGCAGGATAATGCACTGGTGCTAGTGAAGGAAGATACACTGGAAGATCAGGAGGTCTCGCAGATCGCCTCTATGGTGTCGCGAGTAACCGGTCTTTCGTGGGAGGATATAAGCGTGCGTGAAGCATCCTGAGACGCGAGACGGAGGTGCAGTTTTGGCGGAGGGCAGAGATGAAGAGGCCTGGATGGAGGTTCATCGCGTTCCGAGCCTGTCGGAGGCGGAGATCGTCAAGGCCCTGCTGGAATCTGCCGGGATAGATGTGCGGCTGCAGTATGATGCCACCAGCCGCGTCATTCTCGGTCCCGGTTCAGTAAACCCGTGGTCCAAGGTCACGGTCCGGGTCAGGGAAACAGAGAAGGAGACGGCCCGCCAGCTGCTGGACGAGGCGTTGGACGAGGCGCTGTTGGAGGAATGGGATGACGCAGAAGACGAGTGCGAGTCAGAGGAAGAATGAAGGTGAACGTCGGTGGTACGTCTATCTTCTGGAGTGCGAGGGTGGAAGTATTTACACCGGCATCACCACCGATCTCCGGCGGCGGATGACAGAGCATGCGGCCGGCACAGCCGCCCGGTTTACCAGGGCGTTTTCCCCTCTGAGACTGCGTGCGGCGTGGCGCTGTGCTGACAGGAGTACTGCCACCGCCGCCGAGAACTGGATAAAGCGACTGGGCTCGAAGCAGAAGCGGCAGCTGGATTCCGGCGCGGGCTCGATCCCCAACCGGTATGATCTAACCCCGGTGTGCAGGAGGGAGCTGTCTCATGCCGCCGTCCCGGCGGATCGCAGCTGCCCGCCGGATCGGTCCGGCCGGTGACGATCGCACAGCGGGGGCGAGGGAATGAAGAACACTGATGTTCGCAGCTGAAGCTCTCCGATTCCTGGTGTCTTTCATCCTCCGGATTTTCGTACGTGTTGAGGTGCACCTGTCGGATCCTCTTCCGCCGGGGCCGTTCATTCTCTGTGCCAATCACCGAAGCATACTTGACCCGCCGATTCTATTCTGTCTAGTGCGGCGCAAAAAGGTGTTGTGGGCCGCGACGTACCTGTTCAGGATTCCACTTTTGGGGCGGCTGCTGCGCTGGAGCGGGGCTCACCCCGTGCAGGGCCTGGCCCAGTCGGTGCGTACCATGCGCACCTCCCTGCGGGCGCTGCGGCGCGGGGAAGTGGTGATCATCTTTCCCCAGGGCGGGGTGCGGGGCGCCGGGGAGAAGATGCAGCTGCGCAGAGGGGCCGCTCTGTTGGCGAAGAGAAGCGGCGCCCCGGTGGTTCCTGTTGCGCTGTGCGGGACGGAGCGGATCCTGCCCGTGGGCCGGTATTTCCCGCGTCCCGGGAGGGTCTGCGTATACTTCGGAAGCCCGGTCAGAGGCGGCGGTGCCAGTGTATCCGGGATGACCGGGAGGATTCAGAACGCGCTGTCCCGGCTGATGCGGCGGGGGCGCGGGGAGAAATGCTGACGCTGACTGTGAGCTGGTTAACACGAGCAGATGGCAGGATAAGAGGTCAGAAGGGGAGGGAACGCGATAATGAGTGAGCTGAGGAATCTGGTCCGCTATGCGGAGGCGATTCGCAAAAGACACAGCATTCCCGGGATTGCCTTCGGTGCTGCTCGGGGTGAGCGGCACGTATTTGAGGGAGGAGTTGGCTGGCGAGACGCAGGTGAGCGGGCGCCCATTGGAATTGATACGGTGGTCGGTGTGGGTTCGATCACCAAATCACTGACCGCTCTTGCGATCATGCAGCTGTCCGAGGTGGGGAGGTTGGACATCAACGACCCGGTGCAGAAGTGGC
>PWGR01000146.1 GCA_003554565.1 Clostridia bacterium | reverse complement strand
GCATATGCGTCCGGTCCGTACTGCCCGCCGCGAGGATCCGTGTTTGCCCTGCCAGACGCGAAAGCGAGATCTCGTCAAAGACATTTGTCCCGGCAGCTCCCAGGCGATTCCCGTACCCAGCCTGCAGGTACAGGGTGGGTTGGGAATACTCCGTACTCATCTGCACGGCGTCGTTGCAATAGCGCGTGAGGCCCTCATCTTTCCCGCTATACAGGGCAACAATGTAATCCGCGCCGCCATCACGAGTCACCTCGACCGCCCGGCTGACCAGCTCTTGCGCTCGGTCCTGCCCCAACATCATGAGCTCACACCTACCTTCAGCCCGCGGAACCTCGCGGGCGACACCGCGTGTCCAACGTGCAGGTTCTGCATGGGAGCACCCTTTCCACAGCCGGTGAGCCCCCACACTCCCCTCTCCTCCGGCCCGGTAACGGCATCGCAGCTGCCCCACACACGCGGCGTGATGCCCGTGTATCCGGGATTTTTCAGCAGCCGCCCGGGTCTTCCGTCCACGATTTCCCGGCCAGCCTGGGCGCCGATGGCAAAATTCAAGCGCCGGTCGTCTATACTCCAGCTCCTCTCACCCTCAAATAGATAACCTCTCCTGGTGTCAGCGATGAGATCATCCAGGCTGCCCGATCCGGGTTCAAGGTTTATGTTGGTCATGCGCACGATTGGCGGCCGGGCCCAGGTGTCGCAGCGGGCGTGTCCCCCGCTGCCCTGCGCCGGCTCCGGCACATACTGACGTGAGGTGAGATATCCGCTGTGAATGCCCTCATCCACCAGGGTAATGCGCTGTGCCGGGGTACCCTCATCATCCCAGCCAAAAGTACCCAGACCTCCGGGCACGGTGGCATCGGCCGTCAGGGTCACACAGGGTGAACCGTAGCGGCGGCTGCCCAAAAGTTCCGGGGTTAAAAAGCTGGTACCGGCCACATCGGCTTCCACCCCCATGACCCGGTCCAGTTCACTCGGGTGTCCACATGATTCGTGCACCTGCAGCGCCAGGAGTGATCCGACCAGAATCACGTCGAATTCGCCCACCGGGCATTCGGGCGCCGTAAGCAGCGCCTTCGCCTCGCCCGCCGTACGCGCTGCGTTTCCGGGCAGATCCATGTCCTGGATGAACTCCCATCCCGCCTGACGGGCATTGCCCATGAGAGCGGGATAAGCCCGCAGCTGAGCATCACCCTCGCCCACCGCCAATGCCGTAATCCCTCCCCCGCTCTCGGTGATGTGCTGGTGCGTCTCAGTTCCCTCGGTATCCACATACCACTTGTCCAGATAATAAAACTCGAGCTTACCTTTCCGGTCGAGGACCTTCCCGACACCGGCCATTGCCTCGTCCGCATGTAAGAGATGATCGATTTTTTTCTGCGGGGACACTGCTCTGGGGTCTGTTGTGCAGGGAGAGCGATATGTACCTGTTTCCGAGCTGCGTGCTCTGAGCGGTACGGTGGGCGATGGGGTCAGCGACGCAGCCGAGGCCATATCCAGAGCGCGCCCTATCAGGGAGTGATCGTCGATCTGAGAGCCGGGCGATGCGGCGAATCCCCAATTCCCACCGGACAGGACCCGGAGACCAATTCCTCTCTGTGCATCGATAGCGGCCCGGCTTACTACGCCATTTTTGGTTTCATAGACCTCGCTGCGCAGGAGCACGAAACGGGCGTCAGCATAATCCACTCCACGCTTTCTGCAGCTGTGCATGAGCTGTTCGAGCTGTCCCGGCAGATCTTCAGGAGGATGTGCTTGTTCCCCCCAGAGGTCGAAGTGCTCTGTCACTATTTCACCTCCGCATACTGCCTCTGTGATGCCGCGGGGGCCGGAGCCCTCTCCTTGACCGGAATATGACACCCTGCTCAGCATCTATGTAACAACAGCTGACCAGCTGCAGCGGGGAAATCCGGAAAGAGGATCAACGGCGGCATAGGAACATCGTAGCAGTTTATGATCCCGGGCACATCCCCTCCCGATACATGATCAGAAAGAGTGTCGACTCAAAATGTGGCTGATCACTACTGTAAAGATAAAGGCTCGGAAGGGGAAGGGAGCATTTTCATCTCCGGCAGGCATAGCACAGGCCGATTATGATCCAAATCTTACAGTCTGACAGACTGCATGCTCGACGGGGAAGCATACTCCGGCTTCTTCCTGCTTTCTCCTGGCATTACACACACTTGCAGCCAACTGCAGCGAGCTCCATGACCGACAGCAAACCAGACAGCAACGATTCTTCGGGAGGACATCAGCTGCCGACTGCTGAACAGCCCGGCCCGAGCTGGATGGAATCACACAGCAATTCGGTGCTCCACGCGGGAAGGACAGATCCCGACCACCCCGAGCAATCAGGCATCCACCCGCATCCTACCACATAACCTAACGCTTACTGTGTACGCGGGTGCCGCCGCACCACGTCTCGGCAATCTCAATGCTGCGGATTTCCTCCGCGGGAACCTCGCGCGGGTCGCGGTCGAGTGCCACAAGATCGGCCAGGGCACCGGGCGCCAACTGTCCCTTTTCACCATCGGCAAACTCGGCATATGCCGCGCCGCCCGTGAACAGGTACAGCGCATCTTCCACGGAGATTTTTTCATCCGGCAGCCACCCGCCTCTGGGCTCGTCCGCTGCATCCGTCCGGCACACCGCGGCCCAGATCCCGAGCAGGGGCTCAATGGGTTCCACCGGGGCATCCGAACCACCGGAGCAGGCCGCTCCTGCTTCCAGCATTCGCCGCCAAGCGTAGCTGGTCGCGGCCAGCTCCTCACCCACCCGTTCCTCGGCCCAACGCAGGTCAGTGGTAACGAATTTGGGTTGAATGGCCGCAATGCAACTCAGCTCAGCAATAGCCCTGATCTGCTCCGGGCGCGTGATCTGACAGTGTACCATGCGGTGCCGGTGATCGGGACGCGGGCAGGCGTACATCGCCGCCCTCACCGCATGCAGGCTCGCATCCAGTGCCCGGTCGCCGATGGCGTGAATTGCCACCTGCATGCCCATCTGGTGCGCGTTTTTAACCTGTTTCGTAAGGAGATCGGAGCCCGTAACCATTACCCCGTGGTTCCCGGGATCGTCAGCATATTCCCGTGACAGCGCAGCACTTCGGGCGCCCAAAGAACCGTCGGCAAATATCTTCGCCGCCCCGATCCTCGCCCAGCGGTTCCCCGAACCCGTGACCAACCCAAAACGGCAGAGATCATCCAGTGCCGCATAGGGAGGATCGAGGTAGACGCGAAACGGTAGGGAATCGGGAGAACAGACCTCTCTGTACAGCGCCAGCAGCTCCGTGGGCGGCCGCTCCCGGTCATTGGTCTGAACCGACGTCAATCCGGCTCTGTGCGCGCGCCGGATCGCAGCGCGCAGCAGGTCGAGGATCCGGGAGTCATCCGGATCGGGAACAACCGCGGACACACCTTTCTGCGCCTCCTCATGCAGCACCCCGATGGGCTCTCCATGCCTGTCCCGCTCCAGGTATCCAGATTCATTGTCGGGGTAACCGGACGAAATGCCTGCCCGCTCAAGAGCAAGTGAGTTGGCCACCGCAGCATGTCCGCATGCACGCTTGAGGAAGACGGGATGGTTTGGGGCTACGGTATCGAGGTCGTCCGCGCGCGGGTACCTCCGCTCAGAAAACGCGCCCTGATCCCATCCCCGGCCGATTATCCACGTCCCCTCCGCCTCAGAATCGGCTCTCTCGCCCACCTTCTGCTTAAGCTCTTCAATGCTGCGGCACCCTGAAAGATCCAACGCGTAAAGCTGCGCGCCATAGCTCAGGAGATGACAGTGTCCATCCATAAAGCCGGGCATGACGAAGGTGCCCTCCATGTCAACTTCCCCCGCACCGCGTCCGAGCACGGAGCGCACATGGTCCACACTTCCCACCGCCGCGATTCTGTCGCCCGCAATCCCCACTGCCTCATACTCACGCGGCCCATTCCCGGGCGAAAAGAATCGTCCCCCGGACAGAATTCTTCTGCGATCTTGCTCCATCACGTTAAATCGACTCCCTCTTGCTTACTTCCGGGAGGGGGCGCTCTCCCATTGCCACCTCGACTGCCACCCGGGACAGGACCTGCGTCGCATCCAGGTAGGGAACGGGCGCCACATCAGAGGCTCGCAGCCCCAGGGGAATCTCAGTACACCCGGCAATTATGGCCCCTGCTCCGCGCTCTATCAGCCGCTGCGCTACCTCGCTGAATCCGGTCCGCGCCCTTTCGCGAGACCCGGACTTGATTTCGTATATGCACCGCATGATTTCTTCCTGGTCCCTTTCATCCGGCCTGACGGTCTGCAGTCCCACCTCGCTCAGCCTACGTTCATACAGACCACTGTGAACAGTGCCTGTGGTAGCCAGTAATCCAGCCGCCTCCACCTCCGGATGCTGCTCCACGAGATGCCGGGCCAGCTCCCCAACCATGTCAATTATGGGGACCCCTATCTTCTCCTGCATCCGCGAAAGGAAGTAGTGAGCCGAGTTGCAGGGCATGATGAGAAAATCGGCCCCCGCCGCCACGCATCTTTGCGCCGCCCTGATCATCTGCGGGATTGGATCCTCACCGTCGGCAATGATTGCGTCCGTACGGTCAGGAATGCGGGGATCCGCCACCATCACTACAGGCAGGTGCAGCTGATCCGATGTCGCAGGCGTTCCCGCAATGATCTTCCGGTACAGATCGGCAGTAGCCTCAGGCCCCATACCGCCGACGATACCCACGATCAGCCTATCATCACTCATCTTGTTCATCCTCCCCCGGGGACGAATCAGGATGATAAAATCTCATTTCCCGCAGATCATCGTCCGCCTTCTCTATGAACTCCAGCTCTGTCCGCAGGTGAGCCTTGGCCCGCGTCAGATACTCCAGTATCTGCGAGCAGACTTCCTCCCCCT
>PWGR01000184.1 GCA_003554565.1 Clostridia bacterium | reverse complement strand
GCTGGAAAATCATTTCGTATCTGTTCAAAGCCTCTCAATATGAGTCCCCTACCTTTCCGCCATCTCTCCCCAGGGACGAAGCATCGGACATCCCGGTCCGACCGCCCGTCTGGGTCACTGCTTCCGTTGTCAGTTATCCGTTTACAGTACTAAGCTTTATTTGACATTACTGAAGGATTACCTCCCTCGTGGTCCCCTGGCCCTGAAAGAACAGGCCATGTAGCACTGTTGGAGTTAGCTTGTCTACCTGATCCAGGATGGACCTCGCCTGCTTCTCTAATCAATTCTGCTCCACCAGGTGACCTGCTAAAAATGAGGTGTGATGTTTTCAGTATCGTGAAAAGTGAAGCCAAGATTGCAATTTCATTTTCAGTTATCTTTGTATTTTCCACGGTTATCTGATGTAATACCATAGCACCAATCAATGAGGAATTAATTTTTCGTGTGTAGGAGGAGTTAAGGTTGTTTTCAGAATTCAGCAGCGAAAATATAAGAAATGTGGCCATTATCGCCCACGTGGATCACGGCAAGACCACTCTCGTGGATTGCCTTTTGAAGCAAAGCGGCATCTTTCATGCGAAAGCCGAGGTCAAAGAGAGAGTTATGGACTCCATTGACCTTGAACGAGAACGTGGGATAACTATCCTGGCCAAAAATACTGCTATCACATATAAAGATACCAAAATAAACATTGTGGACACGCCCGGTCACGCCGATTTTGGGGGAGAGGTCGAGCGGGCCCTGAGCATGGCTGACGGAGCTCTTCTGATTGTCGACTCCTTTGAGGGGCCCATGTCCCAGACCAAGTTTGTACTGGGCAAGGCACTTGAAGCGGGACTGCAGCCGGTGGTGGTGATTAATAAAGTTGACCGGCCAGATAGCCACTGCGAAGAAGTTCACGATGAGATCATTGACCTTTTCATCGAATTGGAAGCTGACGATGATCAACTGGAATTTCCGGTCATTTATGCTTCAGCCAAGGAGGGCTGGGCCGCAAGGAATCTTTCAGATGAGCGCGTCAATATGCAGCCCCTCTTTGCGACCATTGTGAATCACGTCGATTCGCCGTCCGTAGATACCGAAGGGCCTTTTCAGATGTTGGTTTCTAACTTGCAATATGATAACTATCTGGGAACCTATGCTATAGGAAGAATTCAGCGTGGAGCCCTACGGCAAGGGGAGGAAGTCTCCGTCATAAATCACGACGGTTCCGTGCAAAAAGGCAAGGCCTCAAAATTATTCGTATTTGATGGTCTCAAAAAAGCAGAAACAGAACAGGTGGGCGCCGGAGAGGTGGCCGCGGTGGCCGGCCTCGAGGAGGTCAATATTGGCGAAACGCTGGCAGATCCCCGGGAACCGGAACAGCTTCCCGTCATAACGGTGGATGAGCCCACTCTCAGTATGACTTTCATGATCAACGACAGTCCCTTTGCGGGACAGGGGGGCGAGTATGTGACCTCCCGCAAACTGAGAGAAAGGTTGTTTAAGGAGCTGAACACCAATGTGAGTTTGCGGGTTGAAAAAACCCAAAGTGCCGACAGATTTAAGGTTTCGGGTCGCGGGGAGCTGCACCTTTCCATCTTCATCGAAAATATGCGCCGGGAGGGGTATGAACTACAGGTTTCCAAACCGCAGGTTATATACAAGACTGTGGATGGAGAATTGATGGAGCCGATGGAATACCTGGCGGTTATAATACCCGAAAAAGCCCAGGGAACGATCATGGGAAACCTGGGCGAAAGAAAAGCTACTCTAGTAAACATGGAATCGGCCGGCGGGGAAGATATGCGCATGGACTACCTTATACCCACCAGGAGTCTCGGGGGGTTCCGCTCGCAGTTTCTGACTGAAACCCGCGGTGAGGGAGTTATGAATTACAGCTTTTACGGCTATGAGCCGTACAGGGGTGAGATAGAGACGCGCACCCACGGTTCTCTCATTGCCTGGGAAAAAGGTGTTGCCACCACTTATGGTCTGCTGAAAGCAGAGGAAAGGGGAACTCTCTTTATTACACCGGGCACCTGGGTCTACGAGGGAATGGTTGTCGGTGCAAATGCCCGGGATACAGATGTGGAGATAAATGTATGCAAACAGAAACAACTCACCAATTTTCGGGCGGCCAGTGCCGATGAGATAGTCAAGCTGAAAGAACCCAGGGTCCTGACTCTGGAGGATGCCATCCAGTACATCGATGATGATGAACTGGTGGAAATAACTCCAAAGAACATCCGGTTGCGCAAAAAACATATGGACAAGAACAGGAGAGACAAAGCCAAAAAGAGGGCCGAGAAGGAACTGGGTTCCGAAGCCTCAAATGGTTCTCCCGGTTAATATATCTGGTTCTTCTCCGTTTGGGTTGGTCCAGGATTTGGGATTAGATTGCATGGGCCTGCCCCAGGCTCATTGATTTGCCCGGTAGCGCCTTCTTGACGCATAATGTGATGTGTCGTTCGTCATGATAGCCATAGTGCTGCCGCTTCGGTGTCTTGTTGTTAATCCTCGAGTTTACTGGTGTGAATTCTATGACGCGCATAGTTCAGGATGTCCTGTCTGTGAGACTGGAGCATGTACGAATTTCACCAGGGGCTTGCGCCCCGTGGCCAACGCCAGATCACACCATTGATCCAGGGTGTTTTTGGCAACCCCGGCGTGCATAGAATGGGTAAAAATGCATAGCATCCTGATTGTGTTCTTGAGTTTTCAAGGTGTCCGCTTCACTTCTCTGTCAGTGTGACACCCTCCAGAATGGCTTCTTCATCGTGATCAGTGCGGCCCAGTGCCTGCCGCCGCGTCCAGCTAACCTCCCGGTGTCCGGAGCTATTGTTCGTCCAGCACCAACGCACCTGTGAGATAGGTTCCGGACGGTGTGGTACTGATCTCCGCCCCTATGAATGCACCCGGTTCAATCCGGCCAGCGAAGTACTCGGGCACCCGGACTCCTTCCACCTGTCGTCCGGTATAGGGGTCAACCAGCTCGAGCTCACCTGAGCCGACGTTACTCACCTGTAGTCCGCCTCGCCTGATACTGGTCTCTTCCCCCTCTTCCAGCTCGGGGTGTTCCAGGGAGAGCCAGCTGTGCTCGACAAATTCAATGACCCACTTTGCAACCATAAGGGTCTCGCGGCGGCAGGCCGTGGCCAGTGCTTCGTCGATGAGATCGTGCTCATGCAGCCACTGAATCAGCCTCCGGATGGTGGCGCGGCAGTTTCTGATGGTGGCCGTCGGGGCGACCAGCTTCCAGAGCAAGTGGTAAACGAAGAAGCTGTCGATGCTCAGTAGCACGGGGGCAATGTCGGCCACTTCCGTGAATCTGACCCCGTTATGCTTCAAGAGATACCTGTCGATGGGAAACATCTGTGTCCCGACCTCATTGAGAAAGGAGGATATCTTCTCCAGGTCGCGCCTGTAACGGCGCCAGGTATTTTCCCCAATCTCGTACTGCATGTCGTGGATAAATACCTCAAAAACCTTGTCTATTGCTTGCTCGGAGGGGAGGGCATCCCGGTGATCCCAATACCATCTCAGTTCCTGGTCGGCCACGTTGGGATCGAAATACTCGGGGTCGAAATCCTCTCCCATTTCGGAGGTCAGCTCATCGGATCCCGGGTCGTCGGGATCACTCATTGCCCTGACCATCCGCCGATAGCGGAATACTCCCCCGCATTCCTCCGGGGGGCAGGCGCCGTGCCCGTCTGTACAGGTTGGGCAGGATATTTCCCTCTCCTTTATCCCCCGCACCTGCACGGTATGGCGCCACATACTGTCGAAGTCGTACTCATATATGAAGCGGTTTCCTGTCCGCAGCTCCAGATCAGAGAGCGAGACCTGCATCGCCGATTCCAACTCACCCCGGTGCTGCACCTCGGGTAGACCGTATCGCTTCCCGTCCACATCGAAGATGTACAGGTGGCGCCGCTCCCAGCCCATGGCTACCTGAAGGACCATGTGCAGCTGGTGCAGCGATATTTCGCCTGGAACCTCCACCACCCGCAGCACCTTGGGGCGCAGGTCGGTGAGGCTGACATTCAGCCGGTAGGTCTCGTGGGTCAACACAGTTCACCTCTTCTTTCTGTCTTCGAATGTACCATTCCACCGTCCGGGGCGACAATCCTCCCCGGCTGCCGCGCCAATTGTGTGTAGCCCGGCAACAGCGGATGGAACTGTCATGTCTCCGTCCCGCTCGCCAGGAAAGCGCGGGATCAATCGGCGAGTCTGCAGAGCTTATCTACCCACAGTCCTCATTGGCGCGGGGGGAGGTGTTTTTCGGGACTACCTGAGGGGAAATTGCTTTCTGATGGGTGACCTAACGTCTGGGGTTGCGATAGATGCGTACCGTGCATCCCCTACTGGCGCCGCCGGGGAGGTGCCGGGAGGGGATGAGTTCATCCTCTGGCTCTGGTATCATCCTGTGCCCCCGGTTTACGGCCTACTACCAGGTAGAAGTCCGCGTCATCTCTTGCAGCCTCCACGGTAAGCCCACAGCGGCGCATGCGATCACCCACCTCTGCGGCGGGTGGGAGGCGGTCCTTCGCTACTTCTCTTCCCGCGTGACGATGGGTGCAGTTAATAGTATCCCGGCCCTCGCTGTGCGCGACGATCAGCAATCCCCCGGGGCGCAGTACGTGCCACAGCTGGCAGAGTGCAGCACTTTCGTCGGAAAAGTGGGGATATACGGAGTAGCAGATCGCCCGGTCATATGACTCATCTGCCAACGGCAGATCCTCCGCTTCAGCCCTTATGAATCTGACCCGGGGGTCCCGGTGCCGGGTCTTGGCCTGCTCCAGCATTCCAGTCGACGGGTCGACCCCGCACACTTCCCCGGCTTCGCCGATGTGCCGCAGTATCAGGGGGATCAGGCGACCCGTGCCGGTGCCCACATCCAGCACTGC
>PWGR01000238.1 GCA_003554565.1 Clostridia bacterium | reverse complement strand
TTCCCGCGAAGACGGCGATCCCCAGATCCGCGCAAAGAACGCGGGCCGCCGGCAGGTCTTCGGACTCACGGGAGGGGGATCGTTCTGTCCCATCTACTGACCATCGCTTCCCGGTCTGTATGGACCAGTGCTGGTGATGGCTTCGTTCCCGTTTACCGCTGCGGGGCAGTCCCGGACTCTCACCGGGTTCCCTCTTAGCCCCCGGGATGTGCATCACCCGGAAGGCCGGCGGACTTACCTGGAGTGTAGGAGAAGGCAAAGGAGCTGTCAACCAGTTGACCAAAAGATGTGCCGGATCGCGACCGTACGACCGTTGGGTTCGGCAGGACCGGACTGCTGCTGCGGAGAATCATGACAGGGCCGGTAGGCCTGCCGGACTGTATCGAATCGGCATGAGGGCGAGGACCGCCGATGTGCGGGAGGCTGCAGTCGGCCGGGACCGCATACGAGATCCGGGGCGTGACAGGCTGACGATCTTGCTGATGGGAGGATGGAGATGGGATTAACGCGAGGGAAAGAACTGGATCTTGAGCGCTTTATCAAATCGGTAATGGATGAGCAGGACATACCGGGTCTATCCGTGGCTGTGATGCAGGAGGACAGGCTCCTGTATTCCCGGGGATTTGGGCACCGCGACAGCGGTGGTGGACTCCCGGCGGAGGCAGAAACAGTATACGGCATAGGCTCAGTCACGAAATCATTCACAGCAAAGGCAGTAATGATGCTCGCAGAGCAGGGCGAGCTGTCAGTTGGTGATCCGGTAAGGATGTATTTGCCGGAGTTTCATTTCTCCGAAGATGACATCAGTGATGCCATTACCATTCACCATCTTCTCACGCATACCAGCGGGATGCCCCCGAGCCCGGCACTGAAGCTTGCGCTGAAGGATAGCCTGGGAAGAGTCGACATTGAGAAATTGCAAAAACAGGGGATCTGGGAGGAGCTGAGGCGCGCTCCTTCGGTCGACAGCATTGATGAGTTGATGTCTTTTTGGGCCGACTATGACGAGGAGCCACTGGGACGGCCGGGCGAGGTGTTCAGTTACTCTAATGATGCCTACGCCCTGCTGGGAGAGATCACAGAGCGTGCCAGTGGGCGACAGTATGAAGAGTTCGTCAGGGAGAGCATCGCCGGTGAGATCGGCATGAAGCACATCTACTTTCATCCGGGTGAGCTGGTGGGGCGCGACCAGGTCACCCAACTTTTTACCCACGAGGCAGATCGGGTGGTGGATGCCGGTGGTTGGCTGCACGCGCCGGCGATGCTCAGTGCCGGCTTTGTCAAGACCAGTGTTCTGGATCTTCTGAAATACGGCCAGTCATATCTGGAATCGAGCCTGATTTCTCCAAATGAAGTCAGCATGATGTCCTCTCCGTTTTTCCCCTGCGAACGCGATACCTACTATGGTTATGGCTTCTTTATTCACCCCAATTACCACTGTCTGACCGTGGTCGAGCATGGCGGCAGTATCAAGGGGGTATCGGCTCACTTCGGTTTTATCCCCGAGGAGGATCTTGTGGCAGCCGTTCTGATGAACATACAGGATGCCCCGGCTCTGAAGGTCTGGCGGGGTGCAGTGAACACCGTCCTGGGCGTTCCACTACAAGACCGGTGGGGCGAAGAGCCGGAGTATGAGTGTCCGCCCGATTTTCTCGCCCGCTATGAGGGGGTGTACCGCTCGGGTGAGGGGGTGAGGATCAAGGTGGCACTGGAAGATGATGA
The DNA here is from genome assembly GCA_003554565.1 of Clostridia bacterium. Classification (GTDB taxonomy): domain Bacteria; phylum Bacillota; class Sulfobacillia; order SLMV01; family SLMV01; genus PWGR01. Next base: position 3,218 of record PWGR01000238.1, on the reverse strand, counting down.
GTTGGCGGCTTATGTTAATGGTGACCGGAAGAAGCTGCGCCCGAGCGGGGTTAATACCGCCGCGATGATGCGCCGGGGCGAGGAAGCGGGTCTGAGGTTCATCGTCGGGCCCACCGGGCAGGTTGAGGCCGTATCCCTGGGGCTCCGCATTCTGCGCAAGGTGACGAGCGGAGAAGCCTGAGGAGTGGAACTGAGAAAACCGGAGAAGCCATTCGTCTGTGATCGCTGAGCGCGGTTCAGTCGTGGATCGGCCTCCAGTGCCGGGCAGGCGGGTGTGGCCACTCGGTAGGGACGGGGAAAGCTTGCCGTGGCATTTTCGGGTATGACGCATAGCAGGTGAAGCTTTGATGGTCGGTCTTTACTCATGAGGGTGTGCCGGCTGCTATAAGTGATGCTGTAATCGGGCGAGGAGGTGCGTCGGCATGGTGACTGTCCAGATGCATGGTTATCCACCGTATTGCACCGCGGTACTGCATGGCGGGCCCGGCGCCGCGGGAGATGTAGCGCCCGTTGCGCGTAAACTGGGAGAGGAGAGGGGTGTTCTTGAGCCGCACCAGCGGGCCACCTCACTGTGGGGTCAGGTCCAGGAGTTACAAGAGCAGCTGGCGCGCCGGGCGGCTCCTCCCGTGACTCTGATAGGTCATTCGTGGGGAGCGTGGCTGGCCTGGATATTTGCGGCGCAAAAACCCCGGGTGGTGCGACGGCTGGTCTTGGTCAGCAGCGGTGCGTTCCGACCAGAGTACGCGGCGGATCTGATGAATGCCCGCAGGGCCAGGCTCAGCGCGGGTGAGAGATCGGAACTGGATGTCATTGTGCGGCAGATGTCAGGGGATAGGATGCCGAAAGGCGAGGATGGCGATGAGATTTTCGCCCGGTTCGGTGCCCTGATGTCCAGGGCGGACTCTTATGACCCTTTCCTGGACGATGCACCGGTTCAATGTGACATGAAGATTTACCGTCAGGTATGGCCGGAGGCGGCCGCGCTGCGCAGCACGGGAGAGCTCCTGAACTTCGGAAGACAGATCTATCAGCCGGTCACGGCTTTACACGGCGACTGGGATCCCTCCCTGGCCGAGGGAGTGCGGGAGCCGCTGTCGTCGATTCTCGCTGATTTTACATTCATTGTGCTGAAGGACTGCGGGCACTCGCCGTGGAGGGAGCGGCGCGCTGCGGACGAGTTCTACCGGGTACTGCGGGAGATCATCGACAAGTGAGAGATTTGCGGGCAGGGCGCTGCTTTTGCAGGACAGGCTTTCCGGTTATTTCAATCGTTCGATCTGCCGGCGGGGGATTTCACCCCCTGACCGCGAAATCAACAAAGGGATGATCAACTGATGACTTATCCGGCGGTTTTTCGATCGGTACTGATCTGGGCTTGTCCGGGCAAGCTCTTGTTGGTTGGTAGCACGGCGCGGTGTACCGTGGGCCGAATTGCGAGGTGTTTGATCCAGTGCGAGATATCCTCAGAACGGCGGGATTTGTTGCCCTGATTGTGGCACTGTTTTTCCTCGCCTCTGTTGCGGTGTCCTTCTTCGTGGCCGCATACTACACTTCTGTCCTCGGATCGGATCCTGAGCCGGTGGCCCGTGCGGCAGACGAGTTCGTACGCGCCAATCTGGTTCCCCTCACCGCGGTATCCGAGGTGCTGGCACTGGTACTGTTCTGGTTGGCCTTCTGGTTTCTGGGAGGAAGTCTGCTCCGCCAGTGTCAGTTCCGGCCCCGACCGGCTCGCGATCTGTGGATGGCTGCCGGGCTGGGGATCGGGATTTCGCTGATGTTGAGCGGGGTTTTGAACCTTTTCAACGTGCACCGGTTCTTCCCCGAACACGCGGAGATGATGCAGGCTTTGATTGATCAGCCCAGCCTGCCAGTCGCGCTGTTTGCAGTCGGCCTTTTTGGGCCCCTCTTTGAGGAGATAATGTACCGCGGGATTATATTCAACCGGATGAGGACCGCCTTCTCACTACCGGTTGCGCTGCTGCTGCACGCTGCAGTTTTCGGTGCGTTTCACGGCAATTTTCTGCAGGGAACGTATGCCTTCTTCACCTCTATCCCCATAGCGCTCACCTATGTATGGACCGGGTCTCTCTGGGTGCCGGTGTCGATTCATGCCGGGTGGAATACGACATCAGTCCTGATGGGGCGCCTACCGGGTCCCGGCCCCGGTGTGCTGGGCCAGCTGTTGATCGGTACTCTGGGTGGGGTTGCCTTTATACAGGGTGTCGCTTATTTCCGACGCCGCGCGATGGTTCGTGATGATGTCCCCGCGCGAAGTGGCCCGGGTTGATGCGCTGCAGCACAGGGGGCAGGTGATGATGTTGTTGATGTGCCGCCGCGTCGCCCGGGGATACTTGAGCGACCGGCCATGGAAGTGGCATGATGCTCAGTATCCGCCTTCATTCTGTATTTTGCCAGCTGCCTCAGCACAGAGGACAATATCTCGTTCTATAGGACAGCCGCCCAGACATATCTGGCGCCGCGTGCAGTCGGGGCACTGGTTCTGCAGTCTCCCGCGAAAATCCTCGAACTCGTCGCTGTTCCATGCTTCCTCCACGGTGTCACTGTGCAGGTCCACTGCCCAGTGTCCGTCCACGTCGAAGCTGCAGGGCTTCAGCTGCAGGTCCGGTGAGACATAGGCGGTGAAACGGGCTCCCTCGCATGCCTCCACGCTTGTCGGATGGATCCGGGGGGCCATGTTGAGCAGTGCAGGCACGGAGCAGCTATCTACCCCGGACAGTTGGCGGTATTGCTCCTCATCGAACAGCGAGTAAAACTTGTGGACGCGCGGGTCAGAAAAGACCAGCATGTTGTCGCGCCGCCCACCACCTGCGGGCTTGTACAGGAGGAAAATCACGCGGTTGATTCCGGGGGGGAATGTGTCGTTTTCGAGCCGCATCCGGGCTTCATCCAGACTGTTCCGGCCCAGCAGGAAATGGATGTTGGTCCTGACTCCCGCCTGCAGGAGCATATCCACCGCCCGGAAGGTATGCTCGCCGCGCTGCCAGCTGACCGCCACGGTCCCACAGTACTCGGCGCACATTTCGGCTTTTTCCGGATTCAACGCCCAGCCTGAAGTGGCGAAATTTGGCACTATATTGCTATCGCGACAGAGACGGAGCATTTCAGCGAAGTCGGCATGTTGAGCCTCGAGGAATTCGGTCAGCTGGTCGATCAGTGCGCGGGACGCACGTTCCAGTTCGCCCTCGGCGGGCGGGGGG
>PWGR01000015.1 GCA_003554565.1 Clostridia bacterium | reverse complement strand
CAGCGATCACCTCACAGAAATTGCCTTGCAGCAGTTCTCAACCCGCCAGAAGCGCCACCCCAGGCCAGGCCGCCTCCATTGCTGACGGCCTTTTCCGCCCGCAGGACTTTCGCCTCGAGCAGGCGCTATAATTAGTTCTTCCCTTACTCGAAGTAGATTTCTTCGTCCTCATCCATCTCCAACATCTGCTGCCGTCGGCGGCGCAGCCCGATGGTCAACCACCATAGGGCGGCAATCAGCACCACCGAGCCCAGAAAGAGTGGACGAACCGCGTCCGGGGTAATCGGCCACCTGCGGATGGCAAATTCCTCCGGATCAAGGTGTTTCATCTCGTGCAGGAGGTCAGGCACAAAATCGGAGAATTTCTCATAACGCTCCCGGTTGCCCCGGTATTCTTTCTCCATGAATTCGGCAAGATGAGCGGTGAGGTAGAACCCTCTCTCCTCATTCCTCGCTATATCGCGCTCGTAGGCCGCCTCCCCGTAAAGATCCCGCATTGCCAGAGCACACGCCGCACGAAGGACCTGCTCGTTGGCAAACACATGTACATTGCCATAATGCTGCTGCCGCATCTGCGATTCAACAGGCTCGAACAGCGGAACGAGATCGGCCACATCAGACGAAAACTGCGCGAGAGCGGGATCTACATAGGAATGTCCCCATTCATGCAGCGCAAGTGCCGCCAGCCTCTCCCCGGTGGGAAACTGAACGGGTCCCCGTTCATCTCGAGCCCGTATAACGTTCAACATCATGATCTCTCCCTCTGCAGTAACGACTGTCCCACCGTAACCGCCAGACGGAAACATCGCCGGTGCCAGCACAGTGACATATTGATCTCCCCGCCACCCGTAGAATTCTTCCAGCCACAGCACCAACTGTCTTGCGGGCATGTCATCTGCCACTGTCTCCACGAGCATTTCGTACTGCTGTCGATTACCAGAAAAAAAGGAGAAAAACTCGATCTCCTCTGCAATGTCTGCAACAGCTCCGCGAAACTCCTCCAGTTCTTCCACCCCTCCCGCCCGGCTCACCAGGGCGCGATCGTAAGAATGTCGAACAGTGAGCCCGTCGTCACCCTTCAGTCGCACGGCAAAATTGGGAAAAGCATCATGGCGAAACCCCTGATCTATGAGGTCCTCGGTCTTCTGCACCACCGGATGATCGGCCTGCCCGGAGAACAGGCCGGAAAGACTCGAAAAATACTCATTGCCCCCGCTGTGTGGCCCGAACTCATCGGCCCAGGATGTGAGGCTCAACACCCCGGACACCAGCTCCACCGATGGCAGGATCTCGACCCTCGCATCCTCCTCCTGCTCCCGCACCACCGGTTCCGCCGGATTCGCCACAGCACCGTGAGCAGAAAAGAGAACAGCAAGGACTGCCAGTGTTGCGAACGTAAATGCCCTACCAGCTGAAATCGTCCAACACCTCCAGTATTCGATCCACATCACGGGTGCGATTGAAAAAATGACATCCGGCTCTGATACCCCTGTCGCGCAGGGAAACATATATGTCTCTGCGCTCCAGCTCCCCAACGAGTCTGATGTCACGTGCCAGGTCTCCGGTGGTAAAAGAGACTATAGGTGACCTGTTCTCATTTCCCGATGGGCTGGTCCGGCAAAGACCCAGATCCGCGACACCCAGCTCCAGACGGTGCGCCAGCTTCCGGGCACGCCTATAGACCCAATCGACGCCGCTTCCGAGGAGCAGCTCTACCGAAGTCTGCAGGGCAGAAACGGCGGGCAGATTCCATGCCCCGGTCTGGAACCTGCGGGCATCAGGGTAAAGGCAAAGATCACCCGCCTCCGATACTTCACAGATCCCGTGCCTGCCTACCAGAGGCGGGCGCATCCTGCGGGCCACGTCCGCCCTCACATACAGGCAACCATTGCCCCTGCCGCCCATCAGCCACTTACTTCCCCCGGCGGCCAGCACAGATATGTCGCACTCGCAGACATCCACTGGCATCACTCCGAGGCTCTGGATTCCATCCACCACCAGAAAAATGTCGCGCTCCCGACAGAAGCGGCCTATATGCGCCAGATCAGAGACGAAGCCATTGAGCCACTGCACGTGGCTCAACGCAACCACCCTGGTCCTTTCGCCCACCGCTGCCAGGAGGTCGTCCTCGCGAAAGCCAGAACCAGACCAGGACATCCTGTCCACTTCCACCCCCAGTGGGTGGAGATTCAACCAGGGCAGCACCAGGCTGGGGTGCTCCGGCTCCGGCACGAGCACCCGGTCGCCAGGATTCAGGGGAAGAGACGAGGCGGCCAGACCTACGCCCTCAGAAGTATTGCTGATGAAGGCAATCTCACTGGAATCTGCGTTTATCAGCTTCGCCAGCGACTCCCGTGCTGACTGCAGCTGCTTCTGCACATCGGGTGGACGGTGAGCATGCATCAGCCGCCCGGCCCAGCGCTGCAGCTCCTGCACGGTCCGGCGAGGAGCGGGACACTGCGCGGCGTTGTTGAGATAGGTCACTTGATCAACCAACGGAAACTCGCGGGCAACGAAATCGTCGCAGCGGCTGGTCAAGGTGCCCACCCCCTTAAAAATCTCACCGAACCGGCACATGCCATCTTCCCGCAAGACTCGCTGCAGTCCTGCCTCCTGGCTCTCATTGGCATGTGCCTCCCCGCATATGTCGAAAGGAAAACACCTCGATCTGAAGAATACTCTAGGACGGAAAAAGAATTTGCTCTATCGGGAGGTCTGTCGTGAAGAGATTCATAACATGTCAGCACTGCGGCGGGCGGATCAGAAAACGCCATGATCTAGTCACAGCGCTGATGATATTCAGTGTGGTACCCTATCATCGCAAATGCTTCTCCCAGGCGCTCATGGGCTGCCAAACCCTGGTGCTCGTAAACCAACCGATAAACAGCCTCATGGGAACCGTCGGGGCAGTCGTCGCTGCCCTAATGGCTTTCATGATTCTCCTGGGCGTCGCCCCAATCAGCGGCGGCCTGCGTTTCGGGGCGACAATCGCCATCTTCGTTATGCCTGTGGCCCGCATATACTCCTATCTCACTTACGAGCGAGAGCTCGACTAATGAAAACGACCTCATCCCGGCCAGCCGGTCAGGATTGCTTTTTCACGAACGGCGGAGAAACGCGGTCATGCAGTGTAAGGAACCCCAGCCCTTCCGCAGCTCTGAAACATCGACCTCAATCACCTGTACGCCCTCGCGCTCGAGCACATCGCGGGTTCGCGGGTTGCCCTCGGCCATCAGGACCTTTCTTGGACCCAATACCACTATATTGATCGCAGAACCCTCTTTGACTTCCGAGATGGAGGGGGCCTCAATGACTTTGATCCCGCGATCCACCAGAACCTGCCATACGTCATAGGGTGTCTGCCACGGAAAGATTATGGCGAGATCGTGATCAACCATATTCATGAGGCCATCGACGTGCGCGTGTCCGTAGGGTATTTGAAATGGGACCACCTCGTTGACTCCCATGCCGTGCAGTACCTCCTCCACCTGACGCGCACCTTCTGTATTGCACCGCACACCCGTTCCGAGAATGACGGTCTCGCGGTCTACCCACATTGCGCAGGCACCTTCAAATGTACCGGTACCCGTAACAGTACGTACTATGGGCACCCCGAGCTCTGCCAGGGCGGCGGCCGCGTAGCGCTCTTCACCCCGACGGCAGGCAATCGCCGGCCTGCCCAGAACGGCTCCCTCGGGGGTCATGAACACCAGATCGCGCATGAACAACCCGTTGGGCCGGTCCCGCCGCATCTCCCTTACGTAATGGACATCCGCCCCTGCCTCCTCGCGGTAGATGCGGGCGACCTCATCGTGTTCAGCTCGCGCCGCATCGGGATTCATTGCCTCCTTCCAGCGCCATCGCGCCGGGTCAGTCATGTTTTCGATCTCCGCGCCAGGACGCCGCAGCAGTACAGCATCGAGATTCCCACACTCCGAGGCAACCCCCCAATCCCCCCAGTAGTCAGTCATCTCCTGTTCGAAGGGCGTCTCCACTGCAAACCATCGTTCCTCTTTCTCGTCGTATTCCATGAAACGGCTCCCCCTTTCGCTGGGTGTCAAGAAGTAATAACGTCCCATGTATCCCCCACTGGGATTATTCTTTCACGCCCGGCTCAATCCTCTGCGCGGCAGAAGGAAGTCCGGCGATGATTCACACAGTCGCCGACGACACGGGGGCGCAGTTGCTGCACCATGGCATAACTGGAGGATTTGACGGGGCACTGGAGAATAAGGTAAACCATCCCACCATCCTGTTAGGAGGAAATCATCATAGGAGAGCAACTGTGCATGTCATTCGACAGGTTTTACACCTACGATGAGCTCACTGATTTTCTGCGCAGGGCGTGCGAGGCACAGCCGCACCTGGCTGATATGAAGTCTATCGGTAAGTCATATGAGGGAAGAGACATATGGGCGATAACTCTCACCAACCACGAAATGGGGTCCCCGGGCGATAAGCCAGCGATGTACATCGATGGAAACATACACGCAGGTGAGGTGACTGGCTGTGCGGTCTGCATGTACACCATCCAGCACCTGTTGAACAACTACGGGGATGATGAATTGGTCACGCATCTCGTTGACACCAGAACTTTCTACATACTGCCCAGAGTCAACCCTGACGGGGCCGAACTGTATCTGAGCTCACCTAACATGCTGCGCAGCAGCGTTCGTCCAAATCCCAGATTCGATATGAAGGACAACCATCTGTATCCGGAAGACATCAACAGAGACGGCGAGCTGCTCACCATGCGGGTAAAGGACCCTCAGGGCACCCACAAAGTGTCCGCAGAAGACCAGCGCCTTATGATACCGCGAGAGCCAGACGATGTCTGCGGAACATTTTACAGCCTGTATCCCGAGGGGGCCATCCACAACTACGACGGGGGCGAAATCAAAGTAGGTCCACCCAGGTGGGACCTGGACATAAACCGCAACTTCCCCGCCGACATCGTCT
>PWGR01000010.1 GCA_003554565.1 Clostridia bacterium | reverse complement strand
GACTGGCGGGTCAATAGCCGTGCGGAAGGGATAGGGTGAGCCAGCGGCTCGGCCTCAATGAGTGTTTATCCTGCGTGGCCATGACTGTCGACCGTCTGGGACTGTGTCTGGCCAATGCGACCGGAAGCATGCTGTATGTTGATGGGATTTGTCGGAGAGAGGTTCGGTTTGAGCTGCCGGGGCCACTTTCAATCGTCTGTCCGGGCAATCCGGTGATCCAGGCACAGGGCCCGGTAGTACGCGTAGGCGGCCGTGCATAGAGCGGCAGCGGCCACAAGCTCCAGGGACTCTTCGAGGAAGAAATCCATGACATAGAAGCCTATGGGGCGACCGACGGCAGTGGGGACAAACCGCGCGTTGAACGGCTCATACAGCCCCACGACCTGCAGCAGCCAGTTCCCGGCATGATCATACCAGTCAGCAAAGTGCCTCGTTCCGGAGGCAAGTGAGGCCACTGCATAGGAGATATATCCCAGGCCCAGGAAGTTACGGGTCATGCGCTGCCGCCACACATACCGCCCGTAGCGCACCAGTGCATACAGCATGAAAAGCCCGAGCAGTCCGAAGAAGAGCATTTCAACCGCAATACCAACCAGCATCGTGTCTCCCAGGGCCAGCCGGAAGTAGTATTTGATCTGGTGCCGCAGGTTGCCCGCATCCTCCATCAGCATTGTGACCACCCCGATGCCCATGAGCAGGAAAAAGCGGGCTGGCAGCCGGTAGTTTTTCGCCGCCAGTCTCCCGCTGGTTAGCCCGCAAAGAACAACCGTGGCGGACAGATACAACCACTGAACCATTTCTGTGGGACTGCCTTCCATGAACAGGTAGTACCACATAAAGGGACGCTCTGCACCCCGGTTGATCAGCCGGTCCGTCAGACCCAGGAAGTTGTGCACATCCCCCAGGTAGGATATGAGCCAGGCCAGCGCCAGATAAGCCAGGGCGGAGCAGAATATGTGCGCAGGGCGAATTGACGAGCACCCCTGTAGGAGCTTCCTATTCATTCGCAGCTTTCCCCCTTTGAAGCAAGTACCTGACACTACCTTATCAGCCTCTTTTAACAGAAGCGACACAGATCCCTGCTCGAGCCGGACGAAGCCGGACGATTTCGAGTCACTGCCGTTTCTGTGCGCCTTGTCATCCGGTTACCCCCGGCTGTTGTACTGTTCCATGTGGCGATGTGGGTGCAGCTCTGCCCGGGACGGTGACCCGGCGCAGGTGTGGCTGCTGGCGCTGTGAGCGTCAGAAGGCAAAAGCTATGGGCCAGTGCCCGGATGATACAGTGCCGTGTTCCCCGTGTGTATCGCACCTGCTTCTGTCATTCGCCCCCCTGCTCAGGAGCTCTTTACGACAGGATCAGATAGTGAGGGGGCAATTTGGGGGACGGCGGGAGGCAATCCATGTTCCTCAGAAAGCCTCCCCCGGATAAGTCAGGATATTATCGTATGAACACTATTTCTCCGCCACGTGCGTGCCGGCAATTCGATCTCCCAGCCTGTCACCCTGGTTGTTGAACAGCACCATGAGGCACTCGATAACCACCGGTATACCGCTGATGGCCCAGACCAGCAGGGCAACCAATACGCCCGCCAGGCCGGCGATAGCGGCGGCATAAGGCATGACAGTGGGGTCGGCAGTGTGCGCCACGGATGTGGTAATTCCGGGAACCAGGGGCATCAAGATCAGCCCCACGATCCCGCCGATTGCCAGGAGGGCATTGCGTTTGGCTGACGTTGCAAAGTCGATGTAGTCCTCTCCGGATGTTCGTGTGACGGTCAGGCCCATGAGGTGCTTGCCGAGGCTCTGGTTCTTGAATTCCTCCTTCTTGGCCACTTCGTAGATTACCGCATCGCGGGTAAGCAGGTATATGATACCGATGATAGCTCCTATAATTGGGATAAGGCTCACCAGCCATACGGCAAACCCATCAATCGCACTGGCAATGAATCGTTTACCGAGGTTAGCTTTAGGCACTACGTTCTCCCTTCCGGGGTGTCTTGTCCGGCGGTCTTGCTGCGGCCGCCCCTTGGTTTTGTCCGCAAAAATGTACCCATGCCTGGGGGGTGACCCTCCGACTGATCAGTCCTAATGACGGGCCAAATCGACTACCTCAAGCCGGTGGTATTCCTCGTTTCCCTCCAGGTCCTTGGCGTATGTCAGCCAGTCGATTATCATCAGGCTTCCGTCAATGTCTGCCATTGCCAGCTCCATTTTTACCTCTTGCAGGCCGGCAGTATCGTCGGGCATTATGCTGACTCTGGTCACATCGAAGCTGCCGTCCCCTATTGTCTCGCTCTCTTCTGACACCACCTCCCAGGTAAAATATGCCCGGTCGCGTGTCCCGGTGAGGACCTCGAGCATCTCCTGTTGATTGAAGAACATAAGACTCGCGAACGGTCCCATCATCGCCATGCCCCCGAACATTTCTGCCTCTTCACCGGTGAAAGTTTCACCCCGCATCTTGACACGGACCCAGTCTCCTGGCTCCTCGCCGAGCCACAGTATGCTTTCGTCGTCCTCGGCGTACAGAACTATCTTGGTCGCGTCCTGATCCTCGACTACTTCATGACCCTCGTTCCTCAGTCCCCAGGTAAATGTATCTGCGTCATCATCTATGCCCCCGGTGGTCTGCCACTGCAGGAGGGTGAATTTGTCAACCATAGCCCATGGATCTCCCAGCTCCGTCCATTCTCCTTCGCCCAGAGAGGGAGTATGTGGGTCCTGTTCATCTTCTTTGGGTTCCTCTTCCTCTTCCGGATCGTCCTCGGGCTCGGAAGCGGGTTCATTCACCTCATCCGGATCTTCGGCCGCATCGCCGCTACATCCAGCGACAGCGACCATGGCCAGTAACATGAGCAGCGCAGCGGCGCAGAGGAGGCCGCGGTTTGATAGTTTCATCAATGGCATTCGTCTCCTTTCTGGCAGCAATCCGCAGGCGGGTGCTGAGTTTTGTGATGGAAATGTTTTGGTGCTTTCGAACTGCTGCCTGGTCAGCCGGCCCCGAAGCGAGGATTGCCACCCGGTACTGTGTGCAGGTGCACCTGAGATACGGTACAGAATCTTCAGCAGCTCATCTTGATTATACCGGAAGCGACAGGCAAGTAAAACAAAATCGGGTTCATTTGCAATATCTATCCAAAAATCGGCGGGATAATGATCTGTTATTCCATGTTGTGGGTGCGGCCGGGTGCGAGGGCTGATTTTTCGACCGGATGCAAACATGGTAACAGCGCTCCCCGTGTTAGGGGTGGCCGGGATGGGGGTGGGTTCTGATATAATACTGTTCACTAATGGAGAACCTGGTTCGTCACTCGAGAGACCAGCAAACTGGAAGGAGTGACGATTGTACTATGCGGCTAACTGATGTAGCAGTACTGGCGGCTGTTTTTGTGGCTGTGCTTCCCGCGACGGCGCACGCTTATCTGGACCCTGGGACCGGGAGTCAGCTGTTTCAGGTGATCCTAGCTGTCTTCGTCGGGGGTGTTTTCTCTATCAAAGTCTTCTGGCATCGAATTGTGGACTACTTCCGTTCGCTGGGAAGCGGGAGCGATGAGTAGACATCCGGCCTCATTCCGCGATCCCAGTGGTTTTTTGTTCTGGCGCGATGGGGTCCTGTACCGGCAGGTTAACGAGAGCTACGCTGAGGATTATGAGAGATTAGTGAGTTCCGGGCTGTATCAGGCGCTGACGGGCGAGGGTCTGCTCATCGCCCACAGCGAGGTGGAGGAAGAACCGTACCGGCCGGGCACAGCACACGCTGTGCTCCGGCCGGATCAACTGCAGTTTATCTCCTATCCCTACGAATGGAGCTTCGATGCCCTGCGTGATGCTGCTCTGTGCACGTTGGAAGTGGCAGAGCGTGCCCTTGAGTATGGGATGAACCTCAAGGATGCCAGCGCCTACAACATACAGTTCGTACGGGGTCGCCCGGTGTTCATCGATACCTTGTCTTTTGAAAAGTACGAGGAGGGTGAACCCTGGCCGGGTTACCGTCAGTTCTGCCAGCATTTCCTGGCACCGCTGGCCCTGATGGCCCGGGTAGATGTTCAACTGAATCGCCTCTTGATGTCGGATGTGGATGGGGTTCCGCTGGATCTGACCAGTCGGGTACTTCCCTGGCGCACAAAACTGTCCGCCGGGATCCTCATGCACATTCACCTGCATGCCTCCGGGCAGCGTCGGCTGTCGGGTTCGGAAACGCGTCCGGGGAGAGAGGTATCGGAGCGTTCACTGCGGGGGCTGATCGACAGCCTCAGATCGACTGTTTCTGGTCTTCGATGGGAACCTGAGGGACAGTGGCGCGACTACTACCGTGACAGTTCGTACACCGAGCGGGGATTCTCTGCCAAGAAAGACCTGGTTGGGCGATATCTGGACCGCCTCCAGCCAGGCGATGTCTGGGATCTGGGGGGCAATGTCGGGATTTTCAGCCGCCTCGCCGCAGGGCGCGGGGCACACGTGGTGTCGCTCGATGCCGACCCGGCCTGCGTGCAGCTGAACTACCGCGAGACAGTCAAGGAGGAGGCGAACGTGCTCCCGCTCTGGGCTGATCTGTGCAACCCGAGTCCGGCCATCGGGTGGGCCAACGAGGAGAGAGATTCTCTCCTTGCGCGCGGGCCGGCCGATGTGGTGATGGCGCTGGCACTGGTGCATCACCTGGCAATAGGCAACAATGTTCCGCTTGAACGGGTTGCTGCCCTGTTTGCCCGCTGTGGCGGTGATCTGATAGCTGAGTTTGTCCCCAAGAGCGACCCGCAGGTGCAGCGTATGCTCGCCTCACGCGAGGACATATTCTGTGAATACACTCGTGAAGGGTTTGAGAAGGCTTTCTCTGATCATTTCACGGTGGAGGACGCAGAGGTAATTCCAGATTCGGAACGCGTGCTCTATTTATTTCGGGAGGGGAGCCATCCTTGAGGAAGTTCGTTCATCCAGTTCTCTTCGCCCTCTATGCGGTGCTCTTCCTGTACT
>PWGR01000225.1 GCA_003554565.1 Clostridia bacterium | reverse complement strand
TTCTCTCACCTGCACGTGCAGGAAAGAATGCAGGTGGCCGTGCTGGGACACAGGATGTCGCAGCACCTGTTCGACAGTCGCAACCCGGTCGGGGAAGGGATATACCTGGAGGGGCAGCGCTTTACAGTTATAGGCGTCCTGGAGGAAATGGGCGAAGGTATGGCCGATGATATTGACAGTCAGATAGTCGTACCCATCACCGCGGCACAGCGAGCCCTGCTGACAGGTAGGGTAGATGAGTTGTGGTTCAAGGCCTGCAGTGCTGAGACCGTAGATCCAGCCATCGTGCAGGTGAGCCGGATCATGCGGCATAAATTCAACATTGATGATATAGAAGAGGACACAGAGGACACAGATGACACAGATAAGGATGAAGCACCGGAACCTGCTGCCTCAGCTTCACTTCGCGGCCCCACTCCCAGAACTGCATCCACCGTCCAGATGGCTCCCTACCCGCATCATCCGGGGGACGCAGACGCCTCCGGACCGGAACTGACCATCACGAATCTGAATGCACTGGTTGAGGAGGCCGGGGAGGCCAGCCGCGTAATGACCGCCATGCTGGCCGGGATAGCTTCGGTGGCGCTGCTGGTAGGTGGTCTTGGAATAATGAACATCATGTTGGTATCGGTGGCAGAGAGGACCCGGGAGATAGGTATACGTAAGGCCCTGGGAGCCCATCCCGTGGATCTTGTTTATCAGTTCATCGTCGAGGCACTGTTGCTGAGCGCCGCCGGAGGGGCCCTGGGAGTGGCCGCAGGATATGTGGGAGCGGGCCTTGCCGCCTTCTACGGGATCGAGACCCTCCTGACTACAAGCGCTTCCATGGTAGCTTTTTTCGCCGCGGTCGGAGTGGGAATCCTTTTCGGCGCCTACCCCGCTTACACGGCCGCGCAAATGGCACCTGTTGAGGCACTACGGCATCGCTGACTGACTCTTCAGACCGATCCCGAAAGTGGGGCTGCGCGTGCCGGTGGGCTTCCCCTCTCTGGCACGCCGGCCCGGCAAGCATGCTTTGACGAGATCCCACCTGCAATGAGATCCATTGACGCAAAGTAACAGGCAGGGTTAACATGAATCCGTAGTCACCTCGCTGCCTCCAGGAGGAATCGTGATTGGCGGCAGAGATCAGCTGCAGCAACTTTTTTCATCACTGTGAAGGGGCCAGCAAGCATGCGGATTAAGAGCATCGACACCCTCCGCGGCTTCACCATAAGTGCGATGTTCGCCGCCAATTTTATAAAGCTTCTTTCCAGCCAACCCCCTACCCTGCTCGATCACGCAGTACCGCAGCGCGTACTACCTTTCGACATGATCGCTCCCCTATTCGGGTTTATCATGGGACTGTGTCTGCCGTTGACCATCGTACGCGGGCGAGCCAGCCCTGGCCGAGTGCTGAGACGGGTCTGTGTCCTGTTTGTATTGGGTTACGTACCCAATTTTGTATACCGTGTTCAGGCAACCGGCGGAGTATCTATCGAGACTCTCCTGACCACATGGGGAATATTGGAGACCTGGGCCGTGGCTTACGCCGCTGTCTTTGTGATATCCCGCCTCCCCCGGACTGCCCGCGGACCTGTGTTGATATTGCTTCTCGGGACATACACCTTTCTGGTCGCTCAATACCCGGTGCTCGGAGACACAATTCTGGCCAGAAAGGAGGGTGGGTCGGTGGCCGTCCTGGCATGGACGTTCATCGCAGGGACGGGCTTCATTGTGGGGGATACACTGCTGAGACATCCGGCCGGACGATTTTGCCGGATCTCCTCATCACTGGCAGCGGTACTGCTGGCCGGCGGCCTCACCCTGAACTTCTGGATACAGCCGATGGATCGAACTGCCGTCAGCACTTCCTACATCCTGTTCTCTGCCGGGTTTTCCACTTTCGTTTTCCTGATCTTTTGGGTGCGCAGCCTGGATCTGGGAGACACCCTGCGGGTGATTGGTCGCTGGCCCCTGCTGGCATGGCTGACCCAGGGTATTATCTACATTCCCGTGAACTACACGGTGGGATTGCGCTACTTCGACTGGCCCACTGCCGGCCTGTTGTCTATCACATCACTTGTACTGGTATTGGCTGTGACAGAAAGACTGGCCCGCTGTGGCATCACCTTTCGGGTGTGACAATACTTCTCACCACAAGCATGCGAGTCTTCCGCCTGGAAAAAACCGGCCGCGGAGCATACCTTCTCACTCCGGACAGCACAGTAAAAAGCTGATCGGTCAACTGTAGTGACGGGCACACGAACGCCCGCCTTCACAACAAGACGGGCGCCCATTACCACTGCAAGTCATCAACGTACAGCAATCATTCGGAGGCGTTAACCGCCTCGCCCAGCTTCCGGCCCGCGGCTTCCGCCTCTTCCAGCTGTTCCACTTCTGGGCGGTAGCGGACGTTCATCAAGTCTACCGGCATATCCCAACCAATTGACTCTATGAACCCGGCCACCTCCTGTGCCCCCTGCCCACCCCATCCATAAGAGCCGAAGGCAAAACCTATCCGATTCTGGGGCCTCAATCCTCGAAGGTAGGTAAGAAATGCACCTACGGTCGGCAGCATCCCATTGTTAAGCGTAGGCGTCCCTATAAGAACGGCCCGGGCAGAAAGCACATCAGTCATGATCTCAGATACATGGCTGGTCTGCAGCGACCGCACCTTCACGGGAACCCCTGACTCCTCCAACCCTCTGCGCAGAGCTGTACTGAGCTGTCGGGTGGAGTCCCACATCGTGTCGTAAACAATCAGGGCTTCGGGATTGGTCTCATGACCAGCCCACCTGGGATAGACATCCAGCAGATCTTCAATGAAGGTTCGCCATATAACCCCATGGCTCGGTGCAATCATATCGATCTTCAGGCCTTCGAGGGCCTGTAGGGCACGGAGGACCTGCATCCCGTAAGGCATAACAATATTCGCATAGTACTTGCCAGCTTCTTCGTGCAAGAGATCCCAACCGACCTCATCATCAAAGCGCTCGTGTCCAGCTATGTGCTGCCCGAAAGCATCGTTGGAGAAAAGCAGACTCTCCTGCTGCACGTACGAGACCATTGAATCCGGCCAGTGAACCATGGGAGTGTAAACAAATGTCAAAGACCTCTCTCCCAGAGATAGTTCTTCCCCGGAATCAATTAGTTCGAAGTCCCACCTGGCCGCATCGTAGTGGTGCTCGAGGCCCTCCCTGCCCTTCGCTGATGTCACGATAGTAGCTTCAGGGGCAACATCCATGACCCGGCCCACGCTGCCCGAATGATCCATTTCTACATGGTTTACCACTAGATAGTCGATGTCGCTCGGATCACACACTGAGGAGATGCGCTCCAACATCTCATCGGCGAGATAGTCTTTCACTGTATCAATCAACGTAATTTGCTCATCTACAATCAGATAGGCATTGTAGGTGGTACCGCGGGGGGTGATATACCCGTGAAAATTGCGCAGGTGCCAGTCTATTCCCCCGACCCAGTATATGTTGGGTTTGATTTGCACCGGATTCACTGATTATCGTCTCCTTTCCATAATGAGCTCTTCATTGTGACGAACCGTGCGAGCGGTGTGACTCTACCTACAACCCGAAAATGAAATAAGGCAGGCTGAGCGCGTCAAAGACCCGCATATGAAAGGCAATGCAGCTATACCATAATGCGGAGGCGGCGCTGCTCTTTCTTCTCATGCATCCGCCGGCAGCGCAGCGAGACAGCTCTCCACGAATCGTGTCACACCGCCCAGCAATCTGTCGTACACTTGTGCAAACCACAGGATTGGCCGATATTGCACTATTCGACAATCCCGGGGGCGTTCCTGCCCAGTGCCCTTCGGGACTCTGCAGTAGGGCGCTGAGCAGGTCGTCAGTGCTAGTGCCTTGCATTTATTACGCACCCGAGCAGCGCTCATCATAACAGCAGAGCAGGAACAGACCCCGCCGTTTGATGGACGCGGTCACCTCCGCAGGTTTTTCAGGCGGCTGGACAGCACCCACAGCAGCAGTGCATGTACCGGTATGATCAGGACCCGGCTGAGCACCCGCGACGGGAGGAGTGCATAGATTCCTTCCTGCATCATCATGGTCAGCCACACCGTATTTAGAAAAGTCACGATCAATCCCGTGATGGCTGCAGGGACGAGGAGCCAAACGAAGGTGACATCAGTTCCCCGGCGGAAAAGAATAATGCCGGGAATCAATCCGGTGAGGGCCGCACTGAGGGTAAACCCGGGGAAATACGGTCCAACCGGGGCAACAGCCATCCCGATCAGGTCTGCGGCTGCACCGGCCGCCCCGCCGGCCAGCGGTCCAAACATAATCCCTGTCAGATAAAGAGGAATTTCCCCCAGGCTGAGACGGAGCCCCATAATGCCTGCAATAGGTACCATGATTCCGAAGTAACGGGTCAAGACGACACTAATCCCGGTCAACAACCCTACATATACTATTGTTCGCGTAGACATACCAGTCTACTCCTTCCCCTGACCTGTCACAACACCTGAGCGCTGCAGCAGGTGGGTGCACAGATCATAGCATTGAAAAAGACGCGTAATGGCACCAGTATCTCCATAATCATATTATGTCTGACGCCCGCGTTTCAAAGTAAAGACAGTCGGACGAACTCCCATAAGCAGGACGATCGAAACTGGTGTCGACAGCAGGATATTGATCGGCATATGAGTGCAACAGCTAAGCCTGACAGGGGTCGATAGTCTCAGCTTTCGCACAGTACATTCAGAGACACAAAACTTTCGTCACACTACCGGGACGATCCCCGGATTGCAGCAGAATTGAGGGGTTAACGGCTGCATACCGACACATCCATCCAGCATTCGCTCACAATCCCTTCAAGAGGATATCATCACTATTTACTCGCCCCTCAGGGCCAGAGAACACCCTCAGGCAACTTAACAACTTCGTTACGCGAACCTAAATACCGGCATTTGTGGCGCATATGGCCTTGCAATGTTTACCTTATGGCTGATATAACATCCTTCGAACCCAAACGTTACTGGCCCAGTAGATCGATCCTCGGAGGTGCACCCTATGAAGCGCGACGAATCCGCCAAACAGGACGGCACAACCTACGAATACTCATGGGGATACATGCTCAAACGATTTCACAAAGAGTACATCGCCCCCAAGGCACGGGAGTTTTACACCGTTCAGGTGATGCACGTGATCTGTGCCCTCCTGGCCCTGGCTCCTCCCATAATCCTCAGAGATATCATCGACGACGCCATTGCCGCAGGGGATATGTATCGTCTCTGGGTCATGGTTGGTTGGGCAGTACTGGTTTTCGGAACAGACGCCATCCTGCGCGGGGTAAAGACTTACTGGGGACATGAGATCGCACAGGTGATTGTCCAGAAGATGAGAAACCGCCTATACCGACAATATCAGGCACTATCCATGCGCTTTCACGACAACCAAAAGACCGGTGAGCTGATGGCGCGCGTCATCGATGACCTGAATATCCTCCAGGAGTTCGTCCACCACGGGCCCGAGGGTGTGTTGAATTCACTGGTAATGCTCATAGGGACCATCGCAGTCATGCTGACAATGAGTGTCCGCCTGACACTCCTGTCCCTGCTGTTTGTGCCGCTGCTCGCGGCAATTGGATACTTCCTACTGCGCAAGATGCATGTATCCTTCCGGGAGGAACGGCGGCGCATCGCTTCGGTGACTGACAGGCTCGAGGATAATCTATCAGGCATGAAGGTAATCAAGGTCTTCACCAACGAAGATTTTGAGGAGGACCGGTTCGGGCGGGTGAACCAGAATCACGTGACTGCGCGCCTGACCGCAATATGGTGGATGAGCCTACTGTTCCCCGCTTCGCGAATCCTCAACGCCATGGGCATTGTGGCTGTACTCGCATACGGCGGGTGGCTGACACTGCAGGGAGAAATGACAGTGGGAGTGATAACGGCATTTAACATGTACCTCCTGCAGTTCCGCGTCCCACTCCTGCAGTTAATTCGGGTCAACGAGCAGTTGGGCATGTTCTTCGCCAGCATGGAACGATTTTACGAGCACGTGAGCAAGAACCCAGACATAATTACTGTCGCCAGGCCCAAGAGCAAGCCACAGATTGATGGGGAGATCACCTTCGAAGACGTGCACTTCCAGTATGAGGAGGATGAGTCAGTACTGCAGGGTGTCTCATTTCACGTTGAGCCAAAGAAGACCATCGCTCTCGTGGGACCGAGCGGCTCAGGCAAGACCACCATCATTCGCCTTGTGCCCCGCATGTATGAGATTGACCGGGGAAGAATTCTCGTAGACGGCATCGACGTCAGGGACTGGGACATAGAGCAGCTGCGCAGCTCCACAGCAATGGTCATGCAGGACGACTACCTGTTCTCCGACTCCATCGCCTCAAATATAGCGTACGGCCGACCCGGGGCATCATTTGAAGAGGTCGTACGGGCCGCCAAGGATGCAAATGCTCACGACTTCATTGTTGAGATGCCTAACGGCTACGATACTACGGTGGGCCAGAGGGGACTCAAGCTGTCCGGTGGGCAGCGACAGCGCGTATCGATCGCCCGAGCCTTCCTCCGGGATCCGGAAATACTCATCCTGGATGAAGCCACTTCAGCCGTGGATTTGGAGACTGAAAAACTTATCCAGGATGCCATTGATAAGGTCACCAGGGGGCGCACTACATTTATGATCGCCCATCGGCTGGCAACTATCGTCAATGCAGACGAGATTATGTTCGTAGAAAACGGCAGGATTCATGAAAGAGGCACGCATCAAGACCTCGTCAACCGCGATAGTAAGTACAGGCAATTCTACCGAATGCAGTTCGAGTCCCGCGGAACCGACCCATTTAGGGAGACAGCGTCCAACATTGACTGACATTTCTATGCCCCGCACACGGTCCCACCCCGGGATATAGCCGGGATGGGACCGTGAACCCCTGCCGATCAGTTTTAGAGTAAGAGAACCAGGATTGCATCCCCGGTCCGGTTAGCCGGGATGCTGCTCAGCTTGAGAGCATCCTTCTGATCTCCTTCAACGAGATGTTACGGTCGAACTGCAGCATTCCTCGCTCAAAGATTCGCGCCGCCGCGTACACAAAAAGCACCACTGAAGCAATGAGAGCTATCAGGGTCGTAGCAATCTCCCACACGGGCAGCTGGGTGGACGCCATGCGCAGGAGCACCGTGGCCGGTATGAAGGGCGGGATGTGGCTGAGCACCCGCACCCACAGGGCCTCCGGAGCCATGAAAATTGGACCGGAGACGAATATGGGGACTATGGGAATCAAAATGACCAGACCTTGAGCCTGGCTGCCTTCCTCAGCATCCTTCATGGTGGCTCCCATAGCGGCAAAGAGCGAAGCCAGCAAGGCATATCCTAGCAGGAAGTACGCGCAGTATATGACTATTTCTCCTGGGCCCATGGCAATCTGGGAAAGATTCATAAAACGCATGGCAACCAGCGCGCCTGCACCAACCCACACCGCAATCTGTGTCAGCCCCAATGCACCGTAACCCACCATTTTTCCGACCAGCAGTTCCACCGAAGAAATTGACGAAAGGAGTATCTCCACAATCCGGTTTCTCTTCTCCTTGAGAACTCCGTACATCAATATCTGGCCGGAAAAAAGCGCGGAGAACATCAAAATCATGGCAACGACAAGCGGCCCGATAATGCTGCCGATCCCCTCATCTGGATCCAGCGGGCGTGCCCTGACCGTAACCGGCACAGTGGCCTCATCAATCTGCTCCCGCTCCAGTCCAATCTGCTGCAGGCGATAAGAAGTAACGGACGCGGAGAGCAATCCACTGAGAACCTGCGGGCTGGCATCCCGGATGTCGGACACGAAATACGGGATGTCCCCCGTACGTACAGCTTCCTCGTCAACCACAAGAAAACCGTCATAATCCCCGGCAGTGACTTCTGATTCGAGATGCTCCTGTGGGCCCTCGTACCGGATGATCGTCAGGTTTACTTCCTGCTGTCTATCGACGTGCTCCGTCAATTCGTCGTAGAAGTCTCCGATGTGATCCAGAACCGCCAGTTCCACTGATTCGGAATCAGCAGTCTGTGCGCTGAGGTAGCTAACACCAGCAGTTACCAGCATGATGAGGGGTATTATTAGAGTGAGGATAATGAAAGTAGGGGTCCTGACACTCTTCAGGAACTCCCAGCGGGCAACCTTCATCACATTACCGAATCCCAGCTGGCTCAACCTGATCCCCCCTCTCCCTCACTGTGCGCACGAAGATCTCGTGCAGCGGCGGTTTCTGGAATGATATCTCTTCGAGGGTTAAATTCTCTGAAATGTCACGCAGAAGTTCCTCCACCTCGCGGCTCCCGGAATACCGTATGGTCACCTGATCTTCCCGGGATTCCATCACGACTGCACCGGTATAACGCTCAAGAAATCCCGCGTCCTCGCCGGGAGCAAACCGTACCCGCAGGATGCTCTCATGATAGCCCCGCTTAATGTCGTCAAGCTTTCCGTACAGTACGCGTTTTCCGCGGTGGATCATAAAAATGGAATCGCACAGCTCCTCCACCACATTCATCTGGTGCGCAGAAAGCAGTATTGCCACACCCTGTTCCTGCAGATCGCGAATAACTCCCTTGAACAGATCCTGGTTTACTGGGTCGAGACCGCCAAACGGCTCGTCCAGCACCAGCAGGTCCGGGCGATGCACAACTGAAGCAATAAATTGAATCTTCTGCTGCATCCCCTTGGAGAGCTGGTCGACCTTCCTCGTCGCTTCGTCGGCCAGGCCCAAGCGATCCAACCACTCCATTGCCTCGCGCGAGGCCCAGGCACGGGTAACACCTTTGAGACCAGCCAGATAGAGCAGATTATCAATGACAGTGGCATCCTCGTACAGGCCCCGCTCCTCCGGCAGGTATCCTATCCGGTTTGTACCGGCGTCATCTGGGCCATCACCGGAAAAAAGACTGACCTGCCCGGAATCACTCGCAAGTATTCCCATGATGATGCGAATAGCCGTGGTCTTTCCCGCGCCGTTCGGTCCCAGCAGGCCAAAAATATCACCCCTATTCACCGAAAAGGAAATGCCGTCGACGGCCACCTTGTCGCCGTACGATCTCGTCAAATTGCGTACTGCCAGCATTTCAGCCATCAATTCACCTCTCTTCACCATGCGGACCTCGGTGCAATGTGAGGCGGTGGACATTCAGCAGAAGTCACAAGACCAGAGAACTCATGTTAGATGTGGTGGCGCATCCCGATTTGCCGCATTCCGCCCACCGCTCCACTCCCCCCATATCCCCCTACCGTCAACGAGGTTGCCTGCTATCTCTCGATTTGGCGCACAAGAAACACTAGATCCAGCTCACGAGATCCAGACGCACAAGAGCATCGTTTTCCCCATCAAAAAACAGGGCGTTGCCCAGCCCAAAGTGAAACGTGCCCTGCAGACATTCATCCGAAAACAATTGTCCAGTAGGCGTCGCATGCGATAAACCGAAGCCCGGTTCCACAACTCGCCGCGACTCATTGTTGGCCGAACAGAAAAGATCCCGCCGCCGTCGCCCCATTCTCCCTCCTCTGACGTCACGTACTAAGCCCCCACTGACCCGCAGCAGCACTGGTTCTTCCACCGCCCCACAGAATCGATAATCCCCTCACCGCACACGACAAACTCCCACACGGTGACATCACTCGCGATCTCACCCCCGGCCGTTCCCGGTTCAAAGCCGAAAGCAATTTCAGCCGGAGGCAAGAATGCGTGCCGGACAGGATCATCTGCGGCAAACGGCAGAACCCTCATGCTGTGCAGCCGACAGTTCAGATCCGTACCTCCAGTTGCAGTGAAGCACACATCCCGTAAGTCAAAGAGACAGATGTACCTCTATAGTCTCCTCCAGTCCCAATCACCTAATGCCATATACCCCCTGAGCGGAGCAGACTACGATTCTAACAAGGGCACCGGAAACGATGTGAATATTTGCGTCTGGGCCCTGCAGGCAGCCATGCGTCGCTGTGCAGCGGTATGGTTACCGGAAAAACGCTGCCTTTAGTTGCGTCATACCGAAGTCACCTGCACCTGAAAAATGCAAGCACCACACAGGCTCCCATATGTACAGGAGTTGCCAGGGCAAGCCTGCATTGAACGACGCAATCTCAAGAGCTTTACACAACATCCCTGCTCAAACATTCAAGCGGCCAGAAACCACCCACCCGAACCCCCGAAATCAAGAAACCGTGCTAATTCTCAGCAAATGCTGCGAATGTCAAGAAATCATATATCAGTTACTCTTCGTGCCCTATCCAGATTGCGACGCCTGTGACAACACAACAGCGCACAGAATCGACGCCAAACGGGAAGCCGGCACATCTACCCGCGAGTTAACAATAACCGGTGAATTGGTACCCACCAGGATCCCGGCCATTATTCCTCGGGCAAAGTACATCATGGATTTTGCGACAATGTTTCCGGCCTCTATGTCGGGGGTGACGATCACATCAGCTGACCCGGCAACCGGACCCACCACTCCCTTACCGGACGCGGCTCGTTCATCCACCGCACAGTCCAGCGACAGTGGACCCTGCACTGTAACCTCGCCGAGCTCGCCCTCATCCGCTGCTTCCTGTACCGCCCTGGCCTCCAATGTGGCGGGCATATTTTCATTGACCTTCTCCACCGCGGCCAATAGGGCCACCTTGGGTGTCTGATCGACCAGGACACGGAAGACTTCAGCAGCATTGCGCACGAGATCCTTCTTGGCCTCCAGATCTGGGGCTATGTTCACACCCGCATCGGTGACTCCCATCACCTTCGGCACCCATTCGATATCAAAGAGAGATAGATGACTGATCAGTCGATGTCCCGCTTCTCCCCCCTCACCGGTGCGGCGCAGATTATTGGCAGGATCCAGCACCGCCCGCAGGATCTCAGCGGTTGGGACTCTTCCCTTCATAAGCAGATCCGCATCCCCTGAGCCCACCATGTGCGCTGCGCGACGTGCGGACTCTGCGGGATCCGGGCACGAGATAATCTCGACATTTTCTGGATCAATGGTGACCGACTCCAGAGTCCGCAGGGTAAGGTCTTCGTCACCAATGAGAATGGGGTCGGTGATAAGGTCGAGCTCCATCGACTCCTTGAGCGCGCGCAACGTATCCTCATCATCATTTGGTGCAGCGATGCACAGGCCCTGTGCTGGACTCTGTCTGGCCCGCTCGAGCACGGAGTTAAACACCGTGAACTCTCTCCACGATTGCCCGCGCGGCGTCTCGTAGTTCGGCATTGCAATCTCCCTTCTCTTCATCAATACTCCTTCGCCTCTTCTTCGCCCCTCAGTACCCGCAGGGCTCCGAGGGCTAGGGCTTCCATTTCCCGTTCGCCGGGAATCACTGTAACCGGAGCAAGAGAACCTACTCTGTCTTCAATCCATCCCACCAGGCGGTCGCTGTGAGCCATGCCCCCGGTGATTATGATGTTCTTTACATCACCCTTCAGGACTGCACACATTCCGCCTATCTCCTTGGATACCTGGTAAGCCAGGGCTAGCAGGACCTGACGGGCATCCTCATCTCCAGCATCAATTCTATCTTCTATCTCTATAAGATTCTTCGTTGCAAGATAGGAATACAGGCCGCCAGCACCAGTCAGTCGGCGCTGGATCGTGGGGGCATCTTCTCCGTCCTGATGCCGTTTCAGGACCCACTGCACGAACTGAATGACGGGAAGTCCCCCAGTCCGTTCTGTGCCAAAAGGACCTTCTTCAATCGCATTGTTCACGTCGATCATTCGTCCGCACCTGTGAGCAGTCACAGAGACTCCACTTCCAAGGTGAACTGCCACGACCTTACTCGTGCAATAAGCATCACCCAGCACCTCACGACACACCGCCTTGAGGTTGAGCGTGTGAGCAAGGCTGCGCCGCCTGAGATCGGCCAACCCCGAGTAACGAGCAAGATCGTGCATCTCATCCACAGCTACAGGATCCACCACATAAGCCGGTATATCCAGCGGGCCCGCGATCCGTCCGGCAAGCAGACCACCCAGGTTGGATGCATGTTCTCCCTGATAGCCCTCTCGCAGGTGCCTAGTCAGCAGATCATTGACACGATACGTACCTCCACTGACCGGCCGCATTAGTCCACCGCGTCCCACCACGGCCGATAGTTCATCAACTCTGATGTCTTCTTCCTGAAGCGCCGAGCAGACCGACTCATACCGGTAATCTTCCTCGTCAGCGACGTGTGCAAAATCGACGAGATCTTCCTCCGGATGATAGATCTGTTCCGACCAGACCTCACGCGAATCCGAAAAGAGTGCAAGCTTTGTGGATACCGCTCCAGGATTAATAACAAGAATACGCAACTCATTGCAGCACGAGCTCAACCGACCTCATCCCCTCCAACATCGATTTCTTGTCGCACCCTGCAGAAAATAACCGATGCAGCCCAGAGTCCTTATTTCTTGAATGCAGCCTGCTCTCCTCCCCGGAGTCTGGACCGGGCAGCACTGGTACAACGCGTCGGAATTTGAGATCAGGGAAGTAACCGGGCTCACGCGCAGCAACACATCATGTATCTGCGGCAAAATGCCGAAAACAGATACATCTGCAGCTTTGCACATCAATATCCGGTGTAGCCGGAGTTTCTCATCATGCGGCGCCTGGTTTCCTTCAATACTGAAATGTATTGATTGGCTCTCCGTACAGCCTCACTGATGATGAGCACAGATGATATACCCAGGAGCATGCCCAAGTAAACACTCGCTGCAATAGATGTGGACATCAGACTCAGAATCAACATCCAGTGCAGGTTCAGGCCACCAAAGACAGCCAGGTTCACAAGTCGAGTACAGGCAATCATGACAAGTATCACGGCTATTATGTGCATTCTGAGCTGGCTCAGATTCAAATGTGGTCACCCCTCAGCACCATAATAGCATCTATTATGCCCGGTGCCTATCGGTACTCAAACAGACAGATATCGTCACATCTGCCTTCGTAAAGGAAGATTGCTTCCATTTTATTGCACAAGCCCAGCACTGATGTCGAACTGTATGGCAACTCTACGATACTATTCTGCATTTCCCACTCCTGACGCGCGATCCCTCAGGCAGGTACACGCCCACTGTCTGCGCGGAATGTACGGTAACTCATCTCTGATCTATGCCCAAAGCTCGGATGATGCGAGAGCCGGAACCTGCAAAGCTGAACAGAGCTCAATCTCTATATTCTATAAAGCTGGCAGCAGCCAAAATAATCAACACGGCGCACGACATCATGCGAAACAGCACAGGTATCACCTTCAGGCCCTCCTGACGAATCGCCTCCTTGACGTCGCGGCTCCTCCCGGATAAGGTCTCTGCGCAGGCAGCACAGTGCAGGATTATGGATTATTCCGTCCCGCATAACAGCGAGCTGGTTCGCGATGCTGAGCGCCTTCAACCTCGGCCGCCTCAAGAGCCGAGCTAGTAGTAGCTACGGCCATAGGGCTGAGCCGCAACCTCCGACCTCAGGACAACAGCAGCGCTCCGAACAACAGAGAGAGACCCTCGCTGCCAGGAGGCTACGATTTACATCTTATTTTCGTCAGTACCCGTTGCATGAACAGGGGTGCAGACAGGCGAAGGGCATGTGAAAAGACCGAAAACGCAGCTGAACGCCTCCGGCAGACATGCGGGCTATCCCGAGATTGGACCCGTCTACCCCGGCAGGTGTCGCGATGCTCAGTCACTTCTCCCGCCAGACTGAAGCGCGCTCATCCCAGGTCAGCTCAGATCCATCAAGGAAAATGATACGATCGTTGTTTCCTGCAGGATCGGCTTCCTCGGTCGCCGCCTCATCCACCTCCCAATCCCCCTCACCATAGAAGATGTCAGCCCACGGATTTGTGATAAATCCGGAGTCGGAAGGCGCCGTTTCGTATGACTCCAGGACCTCCAGACAGCGAATGGCCATCGTGTCTCCCTCCACTGTGTAAGATATGCCCTCCTCACGAATCCTCTCCAGTATTTGCCGAAAGACCTCCGGCTCTATGTCCAGTTCCGCGCAGTATCGATCTTCACCGACGCGCTGTACCAGAGCACAATCCGGATCGTCGCGCAGACCCGCAATTTGAATAATTGCTTCGCGAAGGACATCCTTGCCCGTTTCATCAACGTACAGGAGTTTCAACACAATCGCCTCCCTGGAATCTATTGCTTCCGGGACTCTCTCTGAAATTATCATGAGGATCAACGTTCTGCTGCATATCCTCTCATCCGATCTTGCTTTACACTATTCACCTGCCACGTACAGTGAGAAAACAGACCCTTCTCTTCCTCACATCGAGACATAATGACCTGGAACGCGGCGTTTCTCCAGAATTCAGGGTTCGCGCCATTGATCCGCAATACCTCCCTCTTCTGCGGTTGTGACAGTTGCACATATCACAAATGAGATGTTTGCCGGGCATCTGCGCACAAACTCTCCTGAAAGGGCCCCGGAGTGCCGTTTTGTTCAGCGTATTTTCCCACGCCCCTGAATGGGCCAGACGACCTCCACTTGACCATCCCTCACCCCGTACATTTCGTCATGCAGCGCCACAGTTGTATCTCCGTATCCCACAACCCATTCCAGTTTGCCTCCGATATCCCATCCACACACCGGCTCACCGGTATTGATGACCCCGTGCTCGGCCGAAAAACGCATCGACTCAATACTGTCCACGCCCAGGGGGAGCGGCAGGGCAGTATCGCTGCTCATGGCTTTCTTACCAGCATCGGTGACAATCCGCCGAGAGTGGGGCCTGCTGATTATTGTGCTAATTATTTTCAGGGCAAACTTGTGATCCAAGCCCAGGTTTGAGTAGTACATATCATTGAAAATGATGCCCCCGGCCTGAATCTCGGTGATCCCCGGATGTCTCGAACTGAATTCCTGTGTCCCCGTTCCTCCGCAGCTGATTATGTCTACATCCAACCCTTTATCCCGGCACTTTTGTGCTGTGTCGACCAGCTGCTCAATGGCGTTTTCGCATACACGTTTTCGTTCAGAGGCATTGGTGTACCGCCTTGCGTGACCTTCCCAACCCATTAGCCCCATGTATCGCAGTCCCGCAGCTCGCTGCACCAGCGTTGACATATCAGCTGATGCTGCCCCAGGCTGTACCCCGCACCGCCCCATTCCGATGTCCACCTCCACGACAACAGGAATCTGCAGCCCCTTCATCTGGCCCGCGAGATCGAGCTCACAAATATTGTCCTCACTGTCAACCGCCACTATAACCCGCGCCTGCCGGCACAAGTTGGCCAGGCGTCTAACCTTGTGCAACCCTACCACCTGATTGGCTATGAGCACATTGTCGATACCTGAGGCAACCATGACCTCAGCCTCGCCCAGCTTCGCACAGGTAATTCCGATGGCTCCGGCCGCAATTTCCCGGTGGGCAATGGCCGGCACCTTCTGGCCCTTGGTATGCGGGCGCCACTGAACACCTAGATCAGCAAAAAACCGTGCCGCCCGAGCAATATTGGCCTCCATCACGTCCAGATCCACCGTCAGGACAGGTGTATCCACCTCGCCCAGACTCGCTCCCACGAAATAATTGGTCAAATCCACCCACTCCTTTCTCGGTGTCAGCCCCTGCTGCATGAAGACGCAGTAAGATCACCGTTTTCACTACGGGCATACCAGGCTGATATGCCAACATTGCCCGTATCATGCCCCCGCGATTCTCTTTACTGTACCCGCAGGTGGAATCCTCCCGGCATGCTGACATTGACCGACATAAATGCTACCATTTCACGCGTACACTCGCAGTTTTCGACGGAGTAAGAAGGCTCGTAAAGATTGCAAATGAAGCAATAAGCAATGATCGGGGGAGGCAAAATTGGAGGATCTACCAATAACGGCAGCCGGCAGCATCCTTCTTATCGTCAACCTGGCAGGCTTTCTCCTGATGGGCCTTGATAAGAAACGAGCAATCAGTCGAAAGAAAAGAGTACGCGAGGATCTTCTTCTGCTGTTGGCGTGTATGGGAGGATCTCCCGGGGTTTACGCCGGCATGCGGGTTTTCCGGCACAAGACCCGCAAGGCTCTGTTCGCCCTGGGTGTTCCGATCCTGATGATACTGCAAAGCACTGCACTCTGGATGCAGCTGAGCCGTACCTGAATCAAAGAATCTTCTGCAGATTAAGATGCGCTCTCTCATGCGCTCACCTGCAGGGCTTCCCGGAGCGGCGTTCAATCATAACACACCCTATTGACTTCAAGCAGCGGTTGTTGTCAGCTGGTTACGATGGCATGACTTGGATTGGAGGTTCAAAATGAGAATTGAGCTGTTCAGCGGAGTCTTCTGGGGAATCTACTTCATCATCGTCGGATCGCTGGCACTCTTGAAATCGTTTTCTAATATCAACATCCCTTTGTTCCGCCTGGCGATAGGCATTCTTTTGATCTACATTGGTGTAGTATTTGCATTGGGCGGCCATCCCGGCATCAGGTCCGAGCCCGGCACCGTTTTGATGGAAAAAAGAATAACCAACATCAGTGGATCCGGAGAACACAGCACCATCTTTGGTGAGGGAATATTTCATGTTTCCCCTCCATCCGAAGGACAGACACTTAATCTGAAATTCAACTCAATCTTCGCCTCCACCGTAATTCATGTGCCCAGCGACACACCAGTGAAGGTCACCGGGAACGTGGCATTTGGTAGCATATCAACACCTGATGGCAGTTCGGCCATTATCGGAGACAGGTCCTACACAACTCCAGGATACCGGGAAGGTAAAACCGGGGCCATCTATATCGAGGCAAACGCGGTATTTGGATCACTCATCATAAGGCATTGATCGACTCACAATGCGGTCCAACTGGGCTGCCCAGTTCTCACCACAGGATGCTTTAGGGATTTTCGACTGCGAAGGGATGATGCCCATTCGAATCCTATCCTGGAATGTAAACGGACTACGTGCTGCGGCCAAAAAGGACTTGAAGGAGTGGATGAGGAAGGACGGCGCAGACATCCTGTGCATACAGGAGACCAAGGCATGGGAAGAACAGCTGCCACCAGAAGTTGGAAACATAGGGGGATACTACAGTTATTTCGCAGAGGCGAGACGAAAGGGCTACAGCGGGACAGCCCTGTACAGCAAGAGTAAGCCCCTGGAGGTCTCTGATACCTTTCACCCCGATTTCGACGATGAGGGGCGCTTCCTGATGGCCCGCTATCCGGATATGCTTTTGCTCAATGTCTATTTCCCGAACGGGAAAGCCTCACCGGAGAGATTGCAGTACAAAATGGATTTTTACGCGGCATTTCTGGAGTATGTCGAGCGGAAAATGGCACAACATGAACACATTCTTATAGCTGGTGATGTCAACACCGCACACCGGGAAATTGACCTGGCGCGGCCGAAAGAGAATAGCACCACTTCGGGATTCCTTCCCAAAGAGCGAGCCTGGATTGACAGATTGCTCGAGTCAGGTTTTCACGACACCTTCCGAATGTTCTGCACCGAACACGGACAATACAGCTACTGGGACCTCCGCACTCGAGCCCGCGAGAGAAATGTCGGGTGGCGCATAGACTATATTTTCGCCTCGCACGATCTCGCCGACTGTGTACGAGACGCTTTCATACTTGCAGACATCCATGGGTCAGATCACTGCCCCGTGGGCATCGAACTCAGACACGACGGCTGACCGTCCGGTACTCTGAGGGGAATCTCCTCACATACCCCATTTGGACATATCGCCGCAGCAGAACACTATGAGTCGGGCAGAGATACCTCACCGTATCGCCCTCCCGCAAGATTGGAAAGCATCCGGAGGTTCGGAGTTGGATATACCGGTACCAAGCAGTCACCGAACCTCATCTCAGCCTCAATACGATTACCATCTGCGACCGAAAGCAGACCTCACCCGGTACTGACCAGCACTCTGCCCCGCACAACTACCCGGTGTACGCAACGGGCCCTCGGCCAACACAGACTTTCACCCTGTCGTGTGACTCGTCTATCTCGACCCGCTCTCGTCACACTCTTTCTGTCCGCCGGGTCACGGCCTTGCCCTGGCGTACCAATATGAGAAACCGGTGCGAAGGATTTGAGCCCCCGCACCGGAGTTTTTCACCTCAACTTCAGACTTTCCGGAGCCCTGTGCGTATCACTCCGCCAGGGAAGCATTCTTCAGCTCCCACGTGTAGAAGTAACCACAGCGACCGTCGTAGTTCTGTACTTCCGAACGATGGGCGGCCTTGGTGACGTAGTAGGAAATGTACGTGTAGGACTGCTCTTCGGCCAAAATTTCCTGTATCCTGTGGTACTTCTCTTCGCGCACCTCGGTGTCTACATTGGTCCGGGCCAGGACCAGGAGTTCATCCACTTCCTCGTTGGAGTACAGCTGGCGGTTGGCCCCGGCGGGCGCCCAGTTGTCAGTGTGAAACTGGCGGTAGACTCCGCGATCGGGGTCAGTCTGACCCGACCAGCCCATGGTGTACGCCTCAAAACGACCTTCCAGAATGTCGTCGTAGTGCGCACCCCACTCCTGCTCGTGTATGTCGAGGTCTATGCCAATCTCGGCCAGTTGGTGCTGGGCGATCTCCACGTGCTCACGGGTTATCTCGCCTTCGGAGTGTTTGAAGTCGATCGTGAGTCCGTCCCCGTAGCCAGCTTCCTCCATCAATTCCACTGCCTTGTCCGGCTCATGTCCGAACTTGCGGACATCGGGGTTGTGCGCCCAGGAGGTGGGGATTATGGGCGAGTACGCCACATCGCGAATGCCGTAGTAGACGTGTTCAACCTTGGCGTCCATGTCCATACCATACGCAAATGCCTGCCGCATACGCACATCATCGAAAGGTTCCTGTCCATGATGGTAGCTGTAGTAGTTGAACCCGGTACCCGGTCGGAGGGTTACTTCGACGTCCGGCTCCTCGCGCAGGCGCTCGACTTCTTCCGGCGGGATACCATCAATGACATGCACACCACCCGTCTCCAGCTCGATCAGCTTGGTGGTCACCTCGGGTATCGGACGCAGGACAATCGTGTCAGTCTCTGGTCGACCCATGAAATAATCATCGAAGGCTTCCAGCACAACGCGGTCGTTGGGTACCCACTCCTGGAAGACGTAGGGTCCCGCACCCAGTGGCTCCGTCTCCAGCACTCCCTCACCATGTTCGTCGACGTGATGCTTGGGTACGATACCCGGTGCAAGGTAGTATAGGAAAGGGGCATTGGGCTCTTCCATCTGAAACTCCACGGTGTAATCGTCGACAACGACAATCTCGTCAATGGGTTCATAAAATGCAATGTTGCGGGCACCAAAGTCCGGATCGCGGAATGTGTCATACGTGTACTTGACGTCCTCAGCCGTCAGTTCCACGCCATCGTGAAACTTAATGCCCTCGTGCAGGTGAAAAATGTAGGTCGTGTCGTCCGGAATCTCGATCTCTTTTGCCACATACGGCTCAATCTCCAGCGTCTCATCGTCCCACTTCACGAGCCCGGCATACACCAAGTTGTTGACGTTAGCCGAAGCCACGTCTGTAGACAGTCTTGGATCCAGGTTAGTCGCATCCTGTGCGACTCCCATCCGCAGCTCGGTTGGCTCATCCGGCTCATCCGGTTCGGGCTCTTCTTCCGGGTCCTCCGGCACATCCGGGTCCTCCGGCTCTTCCTCGACGGCGGGGCCGCAGGCGACCACCATCCCCAGTATAAGCAGAACAGCCAAGATCGACATTATCCACGTCCCTCTATGCATCCTTTCATCCCCCTTCTTTTGAAGATGCGGCTCGGATATGCCGCATCTGCACCACTTTACCCCCACCATATGCTTCCTGCATATTGGCACGACATCGCTGATCCTGCGCAGCTCGTTGGTCGAGCGATGTTGGGCACATATTACCAGCACACTTGACAACCAACCGAAAGAGGAATGACCATCATGGAGCATATTTGCGGTTGGTTGTGCAACTCAGTTCCATGCGGGGGGTGCCCCCTAGCAGTGGGGAACACCCCCGGGGCCAGCCAAGCCCTCACAAAACGGCCGCGCGATCACTCAACCAGCGTGGCGTCTCTGAGTGGTAGGGTGTAAAAGTAACCGCAGCGGCCATCGTAATCCTGCAACTCGGGCCGGTGAGCAGCCTTGGTCACATAGTAGGAAATGT
>PWGR01000172.1 GCA_003554565.1 Clostridia bacterium | reverse complement strand
TCACCCGTACCGGGTTCTCGGGGACCTGCGAACTGGTGATCGAGTGATCGACACGTCCTGGAGCTGGGAATTCCGGGCAGGCGAATTCTACAGCCTCGAGGACAGATTCGATCCCGACATTCCCGACGCGAACTCCGGTTCCTCATCCTCCACCGTTCCTTCATCTTCCACCGGTTCCGTGGCGGGCTCCTCCGCTTCCTCCGCAGTGTCTCCGTCAGGGTCGTCGACTGTTACATCGGTTCCCCCACAGCCCGCCGCTGCAACCACGAGAAACAGCAGGAGGACAAGTATGAACGGGGGACACAGGTATTTCTTCACTAGTTTCACCTCCGTGAGTTCTTGCCGGGTGGGCGTTGAGATATGGCGCGCGAGATGGTACCCAAGCTTTTGCTCCCACATTTACCAATAGAAACAGAAATTGCTGCAAGCTGGATTAATCTACATCCATTATACCTCGAATGGACCGCGACGGTCACCCTGCTACTGCCATCTGTGCAAACTGCCCTTCTGATGGTCATGGACGGCTCAAGAGGCTTAGGTTCGACAATGGATGAGGTGTTTGATGATCTGGCCCTGGTGCAGAGATGGCGGTGTCATAAGAAACGCAACATCTGAACCGCCAACCAGGAGGTGAAGGAAACGCGATAAATCGGAGGGACGTGCGCCCCCGCGCGGGATGTATGATGCGCGGGGGCGGCGGGTTGCCGATCTATTGGGTATGCAGTTAGTGCTGTGGAGCCGCTCCAGCGGCGACTGGCGGGCTTCCATGACCCCCGCCCGCATCGCCCGGAAGGTGCTGGAGCGTGTGCGGCCCGGGGCGATAATCTTTGTGCACGATGCCGGAGCGCTCATCGGTTCGGAGGGGGCGAGCCGGCAGCGCACCGCCGACGCCCCGGGCTTGATCATCGAGGGACTGCGGGACAGGGGATACCGGATTGTTCTCCTTATCCACTCTTCTGGAGTACCCCACCGTAAGCGGCAATTGATCTATAGACCATAAGGTTTGGGTTGCGTGCACCCGCTGCCCCGGAGCTGGTACGGGGCATTCTCCTCCAGATATATGGACCCCCCGGGAGAGCCGATTCTCCAGCAGGTCCTGGTTTGCCGTCTCCTTGTTCTGTGTCCGCCTCAGCATCACGAAAAAGAGAATGCGATGCGACAGCTGCATAACAAAACAAGACCGGTGTTCCATGGAAGATCTGGAACACCGGATCGGGTGTGTACTCAGAATGGCCTGCTTGAGTTATGGTCCCGAGGAGGACACAGTTATTCTTTCAGTTCGAAAGTGCCCTCCCGACAACGGTCTTTTGGGAAAATGGCGTCAGGCGACCGGGAGTGTCAGACGGTTGCATTTTCCTCCCTGGCCGATTGGCCGTGTTGGCTGGTCAGGCCGCTGAGGATGGCGGAGCGTACCACCACCCCCACGAGACGGCCGTCTTCACTTACCACCGGCAGTGCGTATTCGGCATCGGCTCCTATAGGTACCAGCTCCTCCAGGCTCACCTCCGGGCTTATGGTGACAATATCTCTTTCGACGTACGGGGCTATATCGGCATCGGCATCCTCCAGAGCCGTCGCCACCGCATCAGCGGAGATGACGCCGGCCAGCCTTCTGTCTCTTTCCAGTACGAATATGCTGGACAGTCGCTTCTGGCGCATGCGGCGCAGGACGGTTCGTGGTCCTTCTGTGATGTAGGCCACCGCATCGGGGTCGTCCATGATGTGCTGCGCCTGTATTACTCCCCAGGGATTGACGTCGTCCACGAATTCGGCCACGTAGTCAGTTGCGGGGTGGCGCAGGATCTCTTCAGGTGTTCCGAACTGGTGTACGATCCCATCCTTCATCATGGCGATCCGGTCGCCGATCTGCAGGGCTTCGTCCAGGTCGTGCGTGATAAACACGATGGTTTTGGCCAGATCAGCCTGCAGAGCGGTCAGTTCGTCCTGCATCTCACGCCGGATCAGGGGATCCAGGGCGCTGAAGGGTTCGTCCATCAGCAGTACCTCCGGGTCGGTTGCCAGCGCCCGGGCCAGTCCCACGCGCTGCTGCATGCCCCCGCTGAGTTCGGCCACCGGACTTTCGCCCCACTCCGCCAGGTTGACGGACTCGAGCATGTCGTCGGCCATCTGCATTTGCTCCTCCCTCGACATCCCGCGGACCCTGAGCCCGTAGGCCACATTATCCCGTACATTCAGGTGCGGGAAGAGGGCAAACTGCTGAAACACCATCGATACTGTGTGCAGGCGGAGCTCGCGCAGAGCCTGGTCATCCATGTCGGTTACCTCATCGTCTCCTATGAATATGCGGCCGCGCGTAGGCTCAATGAGACGGTTGAGGCACCGGACCAGGGTCGATTTCCCGCTCCCGGACAGCCCCATGACCACGAACACTTCGCCCTCCTCAACCTCGAAGCTCACGTCATGCACCCCGACAGTGGCTCCCGTTTCGGAGAGCACCTCGTCCTTGGTCGCGCCCTCATCGAGAAGGCGCAGGGCTTCCTCCTGCTTCTGTCTGGTGCCGAATATCTTGGTCAGGCCCTCCAACCGTATAGATGCAACCACTCAGGCCGCCTCCTTTTCTTGCCTGCAGATAAATCTCCCGTCATTCCTGTTCACTCGTCTGTCCGAATCCTGCCGTGATGCGATCGATGATAATGGCCATTATCACAATGCTTATGCCTCCCGTAAAGCCCCGGCCGACTTCCAGGCGACCAATACCGCGCAGCACTTCATCGCCGAGGCCGCCGGCGCCGATCATCGAGGCAATCACCACCATGGCGAGCGCCATCATGATTGTCTGGTTGATGCCGGCCATGATGGTCGGCAATGCCAGCGGCATCTGGACCCACATGAGCACCTGCATCTTCGTCGATCCAAAGGCGCGCGATGCCTCCACCACCGATGGCGTCACCTGGCGGATACCCAGGTTCGTCAGCCGTATCACCGGCGGTATGGCGTATACCAGGGTGGCCATCAGGGCCGGCACCCTGCCCAGCCCGAACAGCATGAGGGCCGGGATCAGGTACACGAAGCTGGGCATGGTCTGCATGAGGTCCAGAACGGGCCTCATGAAGCTCTCGAACCAGTCATTTCTCGACATCAATATTCCTACTGGCAGTCCGAGGACAGTGGCCAGTGCGGTGGCGCTCAGGGCCAGGCCCAAAGTCGACATGGCCTCGGGCCACAGATCGAGCGCACCGATGAACAGCAGGCCTGCCACCACCCCCACGGCAAGGCGCGGTCCCACCAGGCGCCAGGCCAGAACGGCGACCGCCGCAATTACCACGGGCCACGGCAGCCAGAGCAGGGCCTGCTCCACCCTGAGAAGCAGAACGAACAGCACATCCGATACGGCTCCAAAGAACACTTCTCCCTCTGTGGTCAGCCAGTCGGCCAGGCTGTCCATCCAGCCGCCCAGGGGTATGCGAAACCATGTTGGAAATTCGTACATTTGAATAAGTCCTCCCAAGACCGGTCATGTTCAATGAATGTCCGCAACGTTACAGGTCGGCACCTTTTTCAATGAGTGCCTCCTCGATTCGCTCTTCAACTTCAGCCGGAACCCAGGAGCGCCACTTCTCCTGGAAGTTCTCCAGGTACCATACGGCTGCCTCCTCCGCGTCTGCGCCTTCTACTTCCATGAAGGCTGCCGTCTCGTTGAGGGCGTCCGTCCCCACATTCATTTCGTCCAAAAAGTCGACGACTTCCGGAGCGCGGTCCTTCAGGCCGGATGTGATCCCCTTATGAATGGCGAAAGATTCGTAGGCGCAGGCCTCATCCACTTCGCTCGCCTCAATTTCCCCGTCCAGCACGCGCCTCATCTCGCTCCATACCTCGGGGTCGTGTTCCGGCATTTCCAGCTGTACGAAGTCGTATTTACCCAGAAGCCACGTGGGTTCCCAGTAATACCCGACGATGGGTTCGCCCCTCTCGTACGCGCCGGCGAGGGCCGAGTCGAGGGCAGCTGCTCCCCCGGGATACTGAACGTTGTAGTATTCGTCCAGGCCCCAGGCTTCGATCATCACATCGTTGAACACGGTGCAGTCCCACTCGTGGATGCTGTTGAGGAAGACACCCTTATCCGAGTCCTCGGGATCCTCGAATACTTCCCAGTAGTCCGGCAGGTCGAACACAGATTCCAGGCCGGGGGCCATGGGCTCTATGTCTCTTTCCTCGCAGCCTTCTATGACGTAACGCGGCACGTACCATCCCTGCGTGGATGTATCGTAAACGGGTCCGAGGTCGATAATATCGCCCGCCTCGGTAGCCTCGAGGTACAGGTCCTTATTGTTGTATCGCCACAGTTCCATATGCAGGTCTATCTCGCCGCTGGCCAGAGATTCCCACATCACCGGAGTGCTGACATTTATTATCTCCACGGGATATCCATAGCCCTCTTCGAGAATGAATTCGGCAATAGCGTTGTTGATCCACAGGGTCTGAAACTGAGTGTCTGAGATACGGATGGGATCCTTGTCTTCCGATGCATCTCCGTTCGCACCGCAGCCACCCAAAAGCAGCATACCGATCAACAGACCTACAGCCAGTACACTCGTGAGAACTTTGGAATTGATGGATAACACCCTCCTTAAGAGCTGAACTCTCCGACTACTGTTACACGTATATCACAGTCAGAGATCTTTGCAAGTGTACGCGGTTGGTGTTCAGGACCTACCATGTAGTGGCCTTGATGCACTGTCAGACGGGCATTTGCAGCGATATTGTCTGTGCCTGCGCGCGGCAGGTGACAGAAAGTCATCTCTTTGCAATGTGCAGCCGCCAGACAGGTATGCACTGCATGAGGCCCACGGCGGACCTCATGCAGTGCTGAAGGCCTGGGGACAACTCTCCCTCTGCGGCCGGCTGCTCCAATCCAGCTGCTCTGCGGGGGCAGCCAAGTCCGCGTCAGAAACTGCTGCATGTGTCTACTGGGCGCAGGCCTCTTACATCGTCGCGTTCGTTTTTTGCCCACGACGTTACAGGTCGGCACCCTCTTCAATGAGCGCC